>DAIDAH010000077.1 GCA_027310735.1 Methylotenera sp.
GTATTGGTCACCATGCTCTGAAATTTGTCCAGCATCTGTAAGGCTTCAGCTTCACGTTTGCCTTTCAGGTTTTCTGTCATAAGTGAGGCTGAGGCTGTGGAAATTGCGCAGCCGGAACCTTCAAAATGTGCGTCGTGAATCACGCCATCCAGTACTTTTAAATAGAGTTTTATCTTGTCACCACACAATGGGTTGAAGCCTTCAGCTTTGCGATTTGCATCACTTAATTCACCAAAGTTACGCGGCTGACGATAGTGGTCAAAGATCGTTTCCTGATACAGTTCACGGAGGTTGTTCATTCGCCAAATACCTCTCTTACTTGATGAATGGCAGTCACTAATTTATCCACATCGCCTTTCGTGTTGTATAGAGCGAAAGAAGCACGTGCTGTGGCTGATATGCCAAAATTCTCCATCAGCGGCATCGTGCAATGGTGACCTGTGCGAATTGCTATACCTTGTCTATCAAGTATCGTGCCGATGTCATGGGGGTGTATGCCATCTAGCGTGAATGACAGAATTCCGGTTTTCTCGCGAGCATTGCCGATGATATGTAAGTCTGGAATATCATCAACTAATAATGTTGCGTAATTCAACAATGCATGCTCATGTGCGATAAGGGTATTAAAGCCGATGTTTGTCACGTAATCAATTGCGGCACCCAGTGCAACGACACCGGCGATATTCGGTGTTCCAGCTTCAAATTTATAGGGTAGGGTGTTGTAAGTCGTACCTTCAAAGCTGACCGAACGTATCATATCGCCACCACCCTGATACGGCGGCATGGCGTTTAGCAATGCCGCTTTACCATATAGCACACCGACCCCGGTTGGTCCGTATAACTTGTGCCCTGAAAAGGCATAGAAGTCACAATCCAGCATTTGCATATCCACGGGTATGTGTGCAATAGCTTGTGCGCCATCAAGTAACACTGGAATTTGATGTGCATGGGCAAGTTCAATGATGGTCTTGACTGGGTTGATGGTGCCTAATGCATTGGATACATGTGTCACCGCTACCAGCTTGGTGTGTGAGCCAATCATGCGTTCGTAGGCATCTAAATCCAGCTCGCCAGCATCGTTGATGGAAATGATGCGCAGACTGGCACCAGTCTGCTCACATAACATTTGCCAAGGCACAATATTGGAATGGTGTTCCATGATGCTGATAATGATTTCGTCTCCCGCTTTGAATCGGGTCCGACCATAGCTTTGCGCCACTAGATTAATGGCTTCAGTAGTGCCGCGCACAAAGATTATTTCATTAGGGCTAGTGGCATTAATTAGGTGTTGCACCTTAACCCGCGTAGCTTCAAAGGCATCGGTAGCACGCTGACTGAGGGTGTGAATGCCGCGATGTACATTAGCGTTGTCGCTACGATAATAGTTGCTCTCTACTTCAATCACGTTCAACGGTTTTTGCGTGGTGGCTGCGTTGTCCAGATAAATCAGTGGCTTGCCATGCACTTGTGTGTGCAAAATAGGAAAGTCTTCGCGCCAACGTAGAGCTTGTGATTCACTCTCTATCGTTTCGTCAGACTGAAGTTGCTTGGGGTTAGCCTGTAATTCTGACCAGATCATAACAAATCCTTCACTTGATCACCCTGAGGTAACCGGTCTAATACCAGATGTTCAATCCGCGTACGTAGATACGGCACGCTGACGCGTTCGATGATGTCGTTGGCAAAACCGTAGGTCAGCACTGAACGCGCCAGATCAGCATCAATTCCACGCGAGCGCAGGTAAAACAGGCTATCTTCATCCAGTTGACCAACCGTTACGCCATGTGTGCATTGCACATCGTCGGCAAAAATCTCTAGTTGTGGCTTAGTGTCTACCTCTGCCTGTCGCGAGAGTAATAGATTATGGTTGACCTGATGCGCATTGGTCTTGACTGCTCTAGGATGCACTACCACCTTGCCGTTGAATACGCCATGCGCGGAACCATCCAATACGCCGCGGTAATGCTCCTGACTGCTAGATTCTGGCGCGATATGATCGATACGGGTATGGTGATCCACATGTTGCCGTTCATTCATAAGGTATAAACCATTGAGCTCGCAGTGGCTGTTAGTACCGTTTAGCTGTGTTGTGATGTCATTGCGACATAAATGACCGCCTAGTGTAAATGCATGTGAAATAAACAGGCTACCCGTTGCCTGTTCTGCATGAATGCCTGCAATATGTGTTGCAGCAGGGCCTTCCTGTAACAGCTTGCAGTGTTCAATTTCTGCGCCAGCAGCAATATTGATTTGTGTCATGGCATTAGTGAAGTTGTGTACATCTAAGGTGCCAATGTAATGCTCAATGATTTTGGCGCGACTGTTTTCCCCTGCAATAATAATATTGCGCGGGTAAATCGCTGCACCACGGCCACTGGCAATAAATAGTAGATAGATTGGCACATCTAGCACCATATCAGGAGCTAAATAAAGTACCGCACCATCCGTTGCAAAAGCATTGTTCAGTGCTGAAAAAGTGGTGTGTTCATGCTTTTTGTCAAAAAAATCATGCGCAATAAATTTCTTATCAAAGAACTTTTCTGAAAAATGGCTCGTATCATCCAGCAAATAGGCCAAGCTAGTCAGACGTATGTCATGAGGTAAATGATCCGTCATGGAGAGCGTATGGTCATAATGACCATTCACGAATACCATCAGATGCATGCCTTCGCTTGCAATGGACCACGCTAGTAACTTGGCCTCGAAAGACGGGTCTGGTGGAATGTTGTCCGGCGCCAGCGAAGTGCGCCTGCCTATGGCTGACACATCGGTATACTTCCACTCCTCTTCGCGCCGTGTCGGAAATCCATGCTCGGCAAAACGAGTGAAAGCGGACTGGCGCGCTGCTAGTACCCTTGGTACATCGTGACCGGCTAAGGCATGTGGAACAAATTCCAGTGCCATATTGCGCCATGATTCCAGTTGCGTGCTCATTTGTCGCTCCTATGCCACTTGCCTTGACGTACTTTCAGCTTCAACCCAGCCATAACCATGTTTTTCAAGCTCGCGAGCCAGTGCGGCCCCACCAGATTTGATAATGCGTCCTTGCAATAGCACATGCACAAGATCTGGTACGATGTAGTCAAGCAAGCGCTGATAATGAGTAACCAGTATGATGGCTCGGTTTGGGTTGCGCATGCTATTAACACTATCTGCTACCAGTTTCAGTGCATCAATATCAAGCCCGGAATCGGTTTCATCAAGGATCAGTAATTTAGGTTCTAATACTGTCATTTGCAGAATCTCGTTGCGTTTTTTTTCACCGCCAGAGAAGCCGTCATTGACTGCACGTGACAGGAATGACTCATCCATATCAAGCTGTTGCATTTTGTTGCGCATCAGGTTAAGAAAGTCTATGGCATCGAGTTCTGGTAGCCCGCGTTGTTTACGAATCGTATTTAAGGCTGTTTTAAGGAATAGCGCGATGCTTACGCCTGGAATCTCAACCGGATATTGAAAGGCTAGAAACACACCGTCACGTGCACGCTGTTCAGTTGTCATGGCGAGCAGGTCTTGTTCCATATAATATGCGCTACCGGCGGTTATCTGATAGCCTTCACGCCCTGCCAATACTTGCGCTAGCGTACTTTTTCCAGAGCCATTTGGCCCCATAATGGCATGTACTTCACCTGCATTTACATTAAGATTAAGACCGCGCAGGATTTCTTTACCATCAATAGCTACGTGCAAATTATTTATAGTAAGCATGCTCTATTTCTCCTAGCCAGTGCTGCCTTCCAGACTTACGCCGAGTAGTTTTTGTGCCTCTACGGCAAATTCCATAGGCAACTCCTGAAACACCGCTTTGCAAAAGCCGCTGACGATCATCGATACCGCATCTTCAGTCGAAATTCCGCGTTGCGTACAATAAAACAACTGATCTTCACCAATGCGTGAAGTCGAAGCTTCATGCTCTACTTTAGCGCTTGGATTTTTCACTTCGATATAAGGGAAAGTGTGCGCTCCGCATTTGTCTCCTAATAGAAGTGAATCGCACTGTGTGTAGTTGCGCGCGTTTTCTGCGCTAGGCAGCACCTTGATCAAACCTCGATATGAGTTTTGACCATGACCAGCGCTGATGCCTTTCGATAGCACTGTACTCTTGGTGTTGCGCCCGATGTGTATCATCTTGGTGCCGGTATCAGCTTGCTGAAAATAGTTGGTGAGCGCCACGGAGTAGAACTCGCCTATAGCGTTGTCGCCACGTAAAATTACACTTGGATATTTCCATGTGATTGCAGAGCCGGTTTCAACCTGTGTCCATGAAATATGTGAATTATTGCCGCGACAGTCGCCGCGTTTGGTGACGAAATTATAGATACCACCGCGACCTTGTTTATCTCCCGGATACCAGTTCTGCACGGTGGCGTATTTGATGCGAGCGCCTTCCAAAGCAATCAACTCCACCACTGCCGCATGTAGTTGATTTTCGTCGCGCATCGGTGCGGTACAGCCCTCCAGATAGCTCACATAGGCGTTTTCATCGGCAATAATCAATGTGCGCTCAAACTGACCTGTGTTTTTTGCATTGATACGGAAATATGTAGATAATTCCATCGGGCAGCGTACATCTGGCGGGATATAGCAGAAGGAACCATCACTGAATGTCGCTGAGTTTAGGCTAGCGTAAAAGTTATCGGTGTAAGGCACTACGGTGCCAAGATATTGCTGTATCAGATCAGGATGCTTATGTACTGCTTCAGAAAACGGACAGAAAATAATGCCAAGTTCGGCTAACTTTTCTTTGAAGGTCGTAGCCACTGACACGCTATCAAACACGGCATCTACCGCCACGCCTGCCAGTACTTCCTGCTCTTTTAAAGGTATGCCAAGCTTTTCATAAGTGCGTAATAATTCTGGATCAATATCTGTCAAACTGTGCGGCCCATCTTTTTCAGACTTTGGTGCAGAGTAGTAGAAGATGTCCTGATAATCTATTGGTGGATGATGTAGATTAGCCCACCGAGGTTCGGCCATGGTCAGCCAGTGCTGATAGGCTTTCAAGCGCCAATCAAGCATAAATTCTGGTTCGTTTTTTTTTGCAGAAATCAGGCGTATGGTATCTTCACTCAAACCGCGCGGTACGCTATCGGTTTGTAATGGTGAATAAAAACCATGCTGATATTCACGACCAATTAGTTCATCCAGTTGTTTGGTTGCAGTGCTCATGCCGCCTCCAGAGTATTCTCAGGGAACTTTTATATCCATGCCTTTAATCTACTTTGGCATGTATGTGTTGCTTGTAACCTCCATATCAATTTGCGCTACTTATGCGCCACACTATTTATGTTACTTTCAATAAAGTTGACTAATTTTCTAGGTTATTAGTTCCTCTATAATGTTTTGCCTTTTTACGAAATTGGGTCACAACTTTTTTCATTTTTTATACTCTTAATAGATACTGAAAGCACAATGTGTTATGCGTGTTTTTGGATAGAAATCAATTAAGGAGACAGCGTCATGAACAAGATGAATCTGATTGCGAAGAAATGCACCCCTTGCCAAGGTGGTATTCCGCCAATGGCATGTGATATGGCGGAAAAGTATTTGACTGAAGCTCCAGGCTGGGAATTGCGTGAAAACGCAACCAAGCTTAAACGTACTTTTAAATTTACTAACTTTGTAGATGCCATGAAATTGGCACAACGCGTTGGCGAATTGTGCGAAATAGAAGGCCATCACCCCGATATCACTATTGGATGGGGCTACTGCAAAGTTGAGTTTCAGACTCATAAAATCAATGGCCTGCATGAAAATGATTTTATTATGGCAGCCAAGGTCAATAAGCTGGCTGAGCCTGTTAGCAAGAGCCGCAGTCGACCAAGTGCCGAATCAAGAGCCATGCACTGATTCAGGCTTATGTGGATCAAATACACTTTCCTGTAATGTTGCAGGAAAGTGATTGTGGTTTCTTTATTCAAGTTCAATTACCCCGTCAAAATTGATATTGAGGTTTGCCGCGCCGATTGATAAGGTCATTTTTGCAGCAAGTTTTTCATTGCCTTTAAGATTCCCACCTGCAATTGCCTGTGCTACTGCTTTCTCAATTTCATGCTGAGAATTGACTCCCACCATTTTCAAGAACTTACGAATGTTCATATTGAAAGTATCATCGTGCATAGCAAACTCCTCTCATTATTCAAGCTACACTAAGGTTTCGGCATTAAATGCTCGGTCATCTATATGCCTAGTAATCTAGGTAAATCTACAATTGAATCAAGTGTGAAATCTGGTTTAACTGCTGATGCTTCTGCGTAGCTTTGTCTATATTTGCCTGTTTTTACCAGAATCCCTTTTAGGCCTGCCTGTTGTCCGCCACCGACATCCACATCAATATCATCCCCTATGATTGCAACTCCCTCTGCTTGAAGTCCCATATCATCTAAAGCTATTCTAAAAAAATCAGGTGATGGTTTCCCTATGATCATGGCATGTGCGCCACTGGCATATTCCAAACCATCGATAAATCCCCCTATATCCATTTGTAGGCCATGTTCAGTTTGCCAAAATCTATTTTTATGGATGGCGATGAGTTTTGCGCCATTCATCAGGCAGTTGAAGACTTCATTTAACAACTGATAAGACCACGCATCGCCGATATCGCCAATCACAATATGATTAGCCGTGGTGTTTGACTGCTGAAATTCTTTAAAGTCTTTTTTTACGTCTTCTGCCAGTAATAAGCGGCAAACTGGGTTGTGCTGGTGCCTTAGGTAAAACAGGGTGGCTTGAGGTGCACTAATCACTAAGTCTGCAGAAATAGAAAAGCCTAGTGCATTGATTTTTTTTTGTAACGACACTAAAGACAATGTGCTGGTATTGGTGATAAAACGGCATGGAATACCGCTGGCTAGAATCTTATCTACGGATTTGACCGCACCATTAATGGCCTGCGAGCCTATATAGAGTACGCCATCTAAGTCGAACAAAATGCCTTTGATTGTAGGCAGGGAGTTCATTTTTAGTCTAACCTCCACATTAAGTAGATTCAATGACGGTCAGTTTTTAACTTGCGATGCTGTCGTCTTAACTATAAATAGGTGACAAAAAAATCAATTATGGTCTTAAGCTACGAGTTAAGATACTTTCACATTAAGGTCACGTATCTTTTTCTTGAAGCTGATAATTGCGTATTCTCGATAAATCATACGCTTACCTTAAATGTCGGTGTATAAGGGCTTGCACGTGTTTTAACCACGGAAGCAAAGTCTATTTGAATAATGTGATTGTATTTGGGCATAAGTCTCCTTTGATGTACCTTGATTTATTTGATGCTTACAATCTCGTCAAATAACATTGCTAATACACATTTAAATCAGAAAAAGTAATATATTGTTTTATTTCATCAAGGGTATATAGAGACGCACAATGAACTATTTAGAATGGATGTCTCCTGAGTGGGCACACGTACTTTTTGTATTATTTTTGTCCTTTCTTATCGGGCTGGAGAGAGAGGAGCGTAAAGGTAAAGATGACCGCTATTCATTTGGGGGTGTACGTACTTTCCCACTCATTGGTCTGATTGGATACTCCATGGGACTTCTATCTGGTGGAGAGCTCTTGCCACAGGCGATAGGTTTTGCCGTGATAGCTGGATTTTTAATGATTTCCTACTGGCATAAATTGTCTTCTTATACGCATGCTGGCGTCACCTCTGAAATGTCTGGTCTTACGACCTATTTAGTGGGGACTTTCGTTTACCACGAGATGTTTTGGATTGCTACCGCACTGACAGTTTCCAGTCTTTTGCTGCTTGAACTTAAGGAGGCGTTGGAAAGTTTAGCAAGGCGTATTGAAGGTGAAGACATTCTTACTTTTACCAAGTTTTTGCTTTTGACTTCAGTGATTCTGCCTTTGTTACCAAACACACCGTTAACCCAGTTCGAAATCAACCCTTTCAAAACTTGGCTTGTCGTTGTCGCGGTAAGTGCTGTTTCATATGGCAGTTACGTTATTCAGAGTCTGACCAAAGGTCAGGGTGGGCTCATTCTAACGGCAATTCTGGGTGGTACCTATTCCTCTACGGTCACTACTGTGGCGCTTGCCAGAATGGCTAAGACTGAAGATCATCCACACTTATTCTCAGGTGCTATTCTGATTGCTTCTGGCATGATGTATTTGCGGCTGATTGTACTATTGGCGCTGTTTAATCGTGCATTGATGAATCGGCTTGCGCTACCTTTTTTCATACTGGCTATGATTGCGATAGGTGTTGGCTGGTTTTGGTCCAGACGATCTGATATCAGCCCATTAGAGGTGAATAAGGATTCTAAACCCAAGAATCCACTTGAAATAAGTGCGGCGGTTTTCTTTGCCTTACTTTTTGTGGGTATGCTGGTTGCGACCCATTTGACCATTCATTATCTGGGTAATTCTGGTGTCTATACACTTGCCAGTATTATGGGGGTGACTGATGTAGATCCTTTTATCTTGGGGTTAACGCAAGCGACACCTTTATCAACACCATTAAATGTTGCGGCATACAGCATTATGATTGCTGCCTCAAGTAACAATGCTGTTAAAGGTATTTATGCTTTTGCCTTGTCTACCCGTCAAACTGGTATAGAGAGTTTGCGCTTTTTACTGGCACTGGCTGCGCTTGGATTAGTGCCTTTGTTTTGGTAATGATTTTTTTGGTAGAGGTGTCCATTTGTCCTAAAGCCATCGTATTAATCATGAATATTGGCTAATTTGACGGCTTGGTAATCTTCGAGTTTTTTTAATTCCTGTTAATTTCTACTGAATATAAATCTGCTGAATATAAAAATGAATTTTTAATTCTTTTTATTGACAATATTTCTATATTTATGGAAATATAGAAATATATGGAAAATAAATTAGCAGTTCAACTACTTTCATCTATAGCTCAGGAGGCGCGTCTGGATATTTTCAGGTTGCTAGTTCAGGCTGGGTCTGAAGGACTAGCCGCAGGCGCTATCGGTGAAACACTTAAAATCCCACTCAGTACATTGTCATTTCATCTGAAAGGGCTGAGTGTTGCCGGGCTAATTAATGCACGGCAGGTGAGCCGTTTTATTTACTACTCAGCCAATTATGAAGCGATGAACGGCTTACTGGTCTATCTTACTGAAAACTGTTGCGCTGGTCAGCAAGCATGCTGTCCGGACTTAAGTTGCAATGCGACTGACAATGAAATTAAATCATGCAAGGAAATTAAATCATGAAACGTATGCATCTACATGTATCTGTTGACGACCTCAAAAAGAGCATCACTTTTTACAATACTTTGTTTGGAATTGCACCGACAGTGCAGAAGCCTGATTATGCCAAATGGATGCTGACTGACCCTTTAGTCAATTTTGCGATTAGTCAGCGTGGTGCCAAGGTGGGCTTGGATCATGTGGGTATTCAAGTCGATAACGATGAAGAGTTGGCTGAAATTAAATCAAGGTTGGATGCTGCAGATATGAGCGTATTGACTCAAGAAGCTACTACTTGCTGCTATGCCAAGTCTGATAAGCATTGGGTGCAAGACCCATCGGGCATCGCATGGGAAACTTACCATACGCTAGATAGTGCACCAACTTTTAATGATGAGTCACAGCAAAGTGACTCAGCCTGTTGTGCACCAACGGCTCAGCAAGTGCAATTTATTTCACGCTCAAAAATAAAAGCCTAAATAAACGATGACAATTAATACGATGGTAGCTAAACCAAAAATCGGTACATTTGAACGTAATCTTACCTGGTGGGTATTGGCCTGCATTATCACTGGTATAGGCATGGGAAAGCTAAGTCCTGCATTTTTTCAATCCATAGGTAGCATTAAAATTGCTGAAGTGAATTTAATTGTCGCGGTGCTTATTTGGCTGATGATTATTCCAATGCTGCTAAAAATAGACTTTCATGCCATGGGTGATGTGCTGCAGCATAGTAAAGGCATAGGCGTGACGCTTTTTATCAATTGGATTGTTAAGCCCTTTTCAATGGCGCTGCTGGCGTGGATATTTATTCGACACTTGTTTGCAAACTATCTGCCTGTAGACCAAATAGACAGTTACATTGCAGGGTTGATTTTACTAGCCGCAGCGCCTTGTACGGCTATGGTGTTTGTTTGGAGCAACCTGTGTAACGGTGATGCTAAGTTTACTTTATCGCAAGTGGCAATTAATGATGCGATTATGCTGTTTGCCTTTGCGCCGCTAGTGGCCTTGCTGCTTGGTTTATCTAGCATTACCGTGCCTTGGAATACACTGTTTTTATCTGTGTTGTTATTTATCATCGTGCCAGTGGTCATCAGCCAGTTATGGCGCAAGCTATTACTCACAAAAGGTCAAAGTGCTTTAGATGAAACGCTAAAGCGTTTACATCCAATTTCACTCTCAGCTTTATTGGCAACACTGGTTCTACTGTTTGGTTTTCAAGGGCAACAGATTCTGGCGCAGCCCATGATTATTGGCTTGTTGGCAGTGCCTATCATTATTCAGGTTTACTTCAACTCCATGCTAGCCTATTGGCTGAACAAAAAACTGAAAGTCGCGCATTGTGTAGCGGGACCATCTGCCTTGATTGGCGCATCCAATTTCTTTGAATTGGCAGTCGCTACCGCGATTGCTTTATTTGGCTTTAATTCAGGTGCAGCACTGGCAACAGTGGTTGGCGTGCTGATTGAAGTGCCGGTGATGCTATCCGTTGTGTACATCGTCAACCAAAGCCGCAATTGGTATGAATCAATTTAACTTTTGAGAGTTACTATGAATATTCTATTTTTATGTACAGGCAATTCATGCCGATCTATTTTAGCTGAAGCCACGTTTAACGCTCTGGCACCTAAAGGCATGTTAGCCATGAGTGCAGGGTCTAAGCCCGCTGGTTATGTGCATCCACGTTCAATCGCGTTATTGCAACGTAAAGGAATCGCTACTGATGGATATTTCAGTAAATCATGGGATAACTTGCCGGTTACACCCGATATCGTGATTACCGTTTGCGGCAATGCTGCTGGTGAAACATGCCCAGCCTATCTAGGCAATGTGATGCGGGCGCATTGGGGTGTGGATGACCCAGCCAAAGCCACAGGTACTGAAGCTGAGATTGATGCCTCTTTTGAGGCGG
>DAIDAH010000078.1 GCA_027310735.1 Methylotenera sp.
GTCACCAGCCTGTGCCAGCTTTGATATGTTTAAAAATTATGTGCATCGTGCTGAGGTGTTTGTAAGCGCGGTTAATCGGTTGAAGGAGCGCACATGATTGCAGCCATGTTGAATCGTGAGCGGATTAACTCACCTAATTATGACCAAGGCTTGCTTTGGGTGGTACTGATTCTATTGGGTATTGGTCTAGTGATGGTGTACTCAGCCTCTATTGTGATTGCGGAGTCAGATAAGGTTTTGGGTAATAACAGCAGTTATTACTTGGTACGGCAGGGTGTTTTTATAGCGGTCAGTATCAGTGCCGCCTTTGTGGTGTTTAACATTCCCATTTCATGGTGGCAAAAAATGGCACCATATTTGTTTCTACTTGGCTTGGCTATGCTGCTGCTAGTGCTTATTCCTGGTATCGGCCGCGTGGTGGGCGGTAGTCGTCGTTGGTTGTCATTGTTTGTGATTAATCTGCAGCCATCGGAGTTCATGAAGCTTTTTGCTGCCATGTACGTGGCAGATTACACCGTGCGTAAGGCTGGGAAGATGGATAGCTTTACACAGGGTTTCTTGCCGATGGTGGCGGTGATGGTGCTGGTCGGCTTTCTGTTGTTACGTGAACCGGATTTTGGTGCTTTTGCTGTGATTGCGGCAATCTCAATTTCAATTTTGTGGCTGGGTGGCATCAATGGCAAGATTTTCGCAGGTTTGCTGGCATTGCTGCCTGTGGCAATTGTCGGCCTGATCTGGAGTTCACCTTACCGTATGCAACGCGTGATTGGCTTTATGGATCCTTGGGCTGATCCATATGGCAAAGGTTACCAACTTTCTCATGCACTAATTGCTTTCGGTCGCGGTGAGTGGTTTGGCGTGGGTTTAGGTGCCAGTGTAGAAAAACTGCTTTATCTGCCTGAGGCACATACCGACTTTTTACTGGCAGTAATTGCTGAAGAGCTTGGTTTCGTTGGCGTACTCACCATAGTGGGGTTGTTTTCATGGATCGTGATTCGTGCATTTGGCATAGGTAAAGAAAGTATTGCCAATGAACGCTATTTTGGCGCGTTATTAGCGCAGGGTTTAGGCGTCTGGATTGGCGTACAAGGCATTATCAATATGGGTGTGAATATGGGGTTGCTGCCAACTAAAGGCTTAACCTTGCCATTGCTTTCATTTGGCGGTAGCGGCATTTTGGCTAATTGCATAGCCATGGCGATTTTGTTACGCATCGATTTTGAGAATAGAAGATTGCAGAAAGGCCTGCCGGTATGAGTAAAACACTTATGGTTATGGCTGGCGGCACTGGCGGACATGTATACCCAGCGATGGCTGTGGCTGACAATTTGAAGGCCCAAGGCTGGAAGATTGTTTGGCTGTGCACGCAAGGCGGCATGGAAAATCGTCTGATCGAAGGCAAGGGCTACGAGAAAGCCATGATGACCATGCAAGGTGTGCGCGGTAAGGGTTTGAAAGGCTGGCTATTGTTACCGGTTACCTTAGCCAAAGCATTTGCGCAAAGTATCAAAGCCATACGTCAGCATCAGCCAAACGTGGTATTGGGTATGGGCGGTTTCGCGGCATTTCCGGGTGGCTTGATGGCGAGGTTGCTAGGTAAGCCATTAGTGATACATGAACAAAACTCGGTGGCTGGTTTAACCAATAAAGTGTTAGCGAAATTTGCAACGCGCGTATTGGCTGCTTTTCCGGCCGCATTTGGAGATAGAGCGACATTGGTTGGTAATCCCGTACGGTCAGATATTACGATGCTGGCTGAGCCAGAAGTGCGTTTTGCGAGTCATCAAGGTCCGTTACATATATTGGTGGTTGGCGGCAGTTTAGGTGCGCAGGCTTTGAATGAGGTGATTCCAAAAGCGTTGGCACTATTGCCAGTAAATACCCGTCCAGTTGTGGTTCATCAGGCTGGGGTGAAGCATATCGATGCGCTGGATGCATATTATCAGTTGGCAGGTGTTGAAGCGGATATGCGCGCTTTTATAGATGATATGGCCAGCATGTACGCATGGGCTGATTTTGTGATTTGTCGCTCAGGCGCGCTGACAGTGGCAGAGGTATCTGCCGTTGGATTGGGTTCGCTTATGGTGCCTTTTCCATTTGCGGTTGATGATCATCAAACAACAAACGCAGCTTATTTAGCTGAGCAAGGTGCAGCGATGCTGGTGCAACAAACGGAATTGAGTGTAGAAAAATTGGCCAGTATTTTAGAAAAATTAAACCGTGAAGCATGTTTAAACATGGCAAAAAAAGCGCGTGTATTAGGTAAGCCTGAAGCTACTGCGAACGTGGCCGCGATTTGTATGGAGGTGGCACTGTGAAACATAAAGTTAAGAATATTCACTTTGTTGGTATTGGTGGTTCTGGTATGAGCGGCATTGCCGAAGTGCTGATCAATCTGGACTTTACGGTGAGCGGCTCCGACTTGGCTGTGAATGCGACTACGCAACGACTGTCTGCATTTGGTGCAACCGTGTATCAAGGTCATGCGACTGAGAATGTTCAGGATGCTGATGTAGTTGTTGTCTCTAGTGCAGTCAATGAAGAAAACCCAGAAGTCAAAGCCGCCAGAGCTAAGAATATACCGGTTGTACCGCGAGCATTGATGCTGGCGGAATTAATGCGTTTCAGACAAGGCATTGCCGTAGCCGGGACACATGGCAAAACGACAACCACGAGCTTGATTGCCAGTATTCTGGCTGAAGCCGGCATGGATCCAACCTTTGTGATTGGAGGCAAGTTGGAAGCCGCGAATGCCAATGCCAAGCTTGGCACAGGTGAATACATTGTGGCTGAGGCAGATGAATCCGATGCTTCATTCTTGCATTTAACGCCAGTGATGGCGGTGGTGACGAATATTGACCAAGATCACATGGATACTTATGAGCATAGTTTCGATAAGCTCAAAAGTGCTTTCGTGGAATTTCTACAGCAACTCCCTTTCTGGGGTATGGCGGTGGTGTGCATTGATGATGCGAATATTCGCGAGATATTGCCTCGGGTCACCAAGCCAGTCATGACTTATGGCTTTTCAGAAGAGGCGCGTATACGTGCGAAAAATGTACGTGCTGATGACGGTAAGATGCACTTTACCGTGCAGCGCATCAATGGCGTGATTACTGAGTTTGATGTGACCTTGAATCTGCCGGGTAACCATTATGTGTTGAACGCTTTGGCTGCCATTGCGATTGCCAGCGAGTTGAATGTGCCGGATGCCGCGATTATTAAAGCGCTTAGTGAGTTTAAAGGTGTCGGCAGGCGTTTTGAGCGTTACGGCGAAGTTGCCACGAAAGCTGGCGGTACATTTACGTTGATTGATGATTACGGACATCACCCAGTAGAAATGCAGGCTGTGATTGCTGCGGCACGTGCCGCTTTCCCTGAGCGCCGTCTGGTGATGGCGTTTCAGCCACACCGTTATACACGCACCCGTGACTGCTTTGAAGATTTTGTACGCGTACTTTCAAGTGCCGATGTTGTGTTGTTGACTGAAGTGTATTCGGCAGGAGAAGCGCCGATTATTGCCGCAGACGCACGGTCACTGGTTCGCGCCATTCGTGTGGCTGGCAAGGTTGAGCCGCTGTTTGTAGAAACGACAGATGAATTGCCGCAAGCCATTTTAGATGTAGCACAGGCAAATGATGTGGTGATTGTGATGGGCGCGGGTTCAATTGGACATGTGGCTGAGAAAACAAAGGCACTAAGCATTGGAGTATCACTCAATTGACGATTACTAGTCATCTTAGTGCTGGAAAGCTGCTTTTGAACGAGCCTATGGCACGTTATACCAGTTGGCGCGTGGGTGGTGCAGCGGACCGATTTTATACTCCGGCTGGGCTGGAAGATTTACGCCATTTTTTACAAAGTTTGGAGACTGATGAGCCTATTTACTTTGTTGGCTTAGGCTCAAATCTGCTAGTACGTGATGGCGGTGTTCGCGGCACGGTAGTGTTGATGCACAACGTGCTGACTGAGTTAAAGATGGATGGCGATTTAATCTATGCCGAAGCGGGTGTGACTTGTGCAAAATTGGCCAAGTTTTGTGCAAAAGAAGCTAAGCAAGGTGGAGAGTTCTTTGCTGGCATTCCTGGCACGGTTGGTGGTGCGTTGGCAATGAATGCAGGTTGTTATGGTAGTGAAACCTGGAATACGGTGAAACGCGTAACGACGATTAATCGACGTGGTGAGTTGCATACGCGTGATGCTTCCGAGTTTGTTGCCAGTTATCGCCATGTGCAAATGCCGGCGAAAGATGAATGGTTTGTTGCGGCATGGTTAGGGTTAGAGGCGGGTGATGCGCAAGAGTCTGCCAAGAAAATTAAAGCGTTACTGGCGCAGCGTATAAGTGCGCAGCCATTGAATATGCCTAGTGCAGGCTCTACGTTTAGGAACCCTGCCGGTGATTTTGCTGCAAGGTTGATTGAAGCTAGCGGTTTAAAAGGTTACATCATGGGTGGGGCGCAGGTTTCTGAAAAGCATGCCAATTTCATTGTGAATATTGGTGGTGCAAATGCGCTGGATATTGAATTATTAATTAAGCACATGCACGACACCGTGCTAGATCAGCAAGGTGTGGAGTTGCAGCAAGAAGTGAAAGTGATTGGTGAGTATGCATAAGTTTGGAAAAGTAGCCGTTTTGATGGGCGGCCGCTCCGGTGAGCGTGAAGTGTCCTTGAAAAGTGGCAGTGCGGTATTGGCTGCATTGCAAGCGCAAGGCATTGATGCACAAGGCTTTGATCCACGCGATCAGCCATTTCATGACCTAGAACAGTTTGATCGCGTATTCATTAATTTGCACGGTCGTTTTGGTGAAGATGGGTGCGTTCAGGGTGCACTTGAGATGATGCAAATTCCATATACCGGAAGTGGTGTGATGGCTTCTGCAATTGGAATGGACAAATGGCGTACCAAGCTGTTGTGGCGCGCCTCGAGCATAAAAACACCTGATTTTGAATTGGTGGCAAAAAACAGTGATTTTTCAGCGATAGAAACGCGCCTAGGCCTGCCATTATTTGTTAAGCCGGCGAATGAGGGGTCAAGTATTGGTATTAGCAAGGTAAAACAGGCTGGTGGTTTAGAGGCTGCATATAATTTGGCCGCACAGGCAGACCCATTGGTGATTGCCGAGAAGTTTGTCAATGGTGGTGAATATACCGTCGGCATTATTGGTGATGCGACACTGGGATTTAAGGCTTTACCGATTATTCGCATCGTACCAAAGAATGAGTTTTATGATTTTGAGGCCAAGTATTTACGTGACGATACGGAGTATTTATGCCCTTGTGGATTGAGTGCAGAGAAAGAGGCGCTCATACAGAAAGAAGCATTGGAAGCATTTCGTGTATTAGGTTGCAGAGGATGGGGACGTGTAGATTTCTTGATGGATGCAGAAGGCAACCATTACTTTTTGGAAGTGAATACTAGTCCCGGGATGACGGATCACAGCTTGGTGCCGATGGCGGCAAAGGCGGCAGGGATTAGTTTTGAGGAATTGGTTGTGCGAATTTTGGAGTTAGCTGATGTGGGATAAGCCCGCCTTACTGAACTGGATCGCTAATCTTCTGTTTGCATTGAGCGTGGTGACCATGGTGTATGCGGTGTTATATGCCGTTGTGCATTTGCCCATTTTTCCTTTACGTGAAGTGAAGGTCGAGGGTCAGTTAAGTCATGTGAGTCGTGAGCAAATCAAGCTGATTGTGGCGAAGCATATGAAAGGTAATTTTTTTACATTGGACTTGGTTAAAACACGTGATGCTTTTGAAAAGCTACCGTGGGCGCGCAGTGTGAGCCTGCGACGCCGTTGGCCAGATAAGTTGGAAGTGACAATTGAAGAGCATCAAGTATTAGCGCGTTGGGGAAATATTGCATTAGTGAATACGCATGGTGAACTGTTTCATGCGGCATCGGGTGGTGATTTACCCGTGTTTTATGGGCCAGGTGATGGTGTGATAGAAGTGGCCTCGCAGTATGGTGAGTTTAATAAAGCGCTGGGTACCGCAGGGTTGTCAATTTCGAATCTGGTATTGACGCCAAGGCGTGCATGGCAAGTAACAACAACTGACGGAATGGTAGTGGAGTTAGGCCGGGTTGATATGCAAGCAAGATTAGAAAAGTTTGCCAATATATACAGCACAACGATTGCGGCATTAAACAAAAGAATTACCTATGCAGATTTACGTTATCCAAATGGATTTGCGGTGCGCAAGCCTATTTAAGAAATGAAAGTTATTGGTCTGAAATCAGACGATGTGATTGAAAAACAAACGAAAGCCGTGAGTTAACCGCTGAGTTAAACATGTGGGAGAGCAAGTAATGAGTAGAGTAAAAGAAGACAAGAATTTAATTGTAGGCTTGGATGTCGGCACATCGAAAATCGTCGCTATCGTAGCGGAGTTGCAGCCTGAAGGCACGATTAAAGTCATTGGTTTAGGGCAACATGTTTCACGCGGCCTGAAAAAAGGTGTCGTGGTGAATATTGAGTCCACTATGCAATCCATACAGCGTGCGCTGGAAGAAGCTGAGTTGATGGCGGACTGTAAAATCAACAACGTGTTCACAGGCATTGCTGGTAGCCATATTAAGAGTCTTAACTCACATGGCATGGTGAAGATTAAAGATGCTGAAGTTTCACAAATGGATGTGGATCGTGTGATTGAAACAGCACGTGCTATTGCGTTACCTGCGGATCAACAAATTCTGCATATCCTGACTCAGGAATTCATTATTGATGGACAGGAAGATGTTCGTGAGCCTTTAGGTATGAGCGGCATGAAGCTTGAAGTGAAGGTGCACATTGTGACTGGTGCTGTGGCTGCCGCACAAAATATTGTTAAGTGCATCAAGCGTTGCGGCATTGATGTGAGTGATCTGATTCTGCAGCCGTTGGCTTCAAGCTTGGCTGTGTTGACTGATGACGAAAAAGAGCTTGGTGTGTGTTTGGTTGATATCGGTGGGGGTACGACAGACATCGCGGTGTTCAAGCAAGGTGCGATTCGTCATACGGCTGTTGTACCGATTGCTGGTGACCAGATGACCAATGATGTGGCCGTAGCATTCCGTACGCCAACTCAGTCAGCAGAAGATATCAAGATTAATCATGGGTGTGCACTAAGGCAACTTGCCGATCAACGTGAGATGGTAGAAGTACCCGGCGTGGATGGTCGCGAGCCACGTCAATTATCGGTACAGACTTTGGCTGAAGTGCTGGAGCCACGTGTCGTTGAGTTGTATGAACTGGTGTTGAACGAATTACGTCGTAGCGGCATGGAAGAAATGATTGCCTCAGGCATCGTTATTACGGGTGGTTCGGCAATGATGCGCGGCATGGTGGAGTTGGGTGAAGAAATATTCCATATGCCAGTGCGTTTAGGAATGCCTAGATATGTAGGTGGTTTGTCTGAAGTGGTAAGCAACCCACGCTATGCCACCGGTGTGGGCTTAGTGTTAATGGGTAAGCAACAACTGGAGCGCCATTTGAATGGTCAGATGGAGTCAAGTTCATTTGCACGCATTATGGAAAAAATGAAAAGTTGGTTTCAAGGTAATTTTTAATAAGTAGCGATTTTTCAAGCAGTTAGGGTTAGTAGTGAGTTGGAAGTACCGGCAGAAGTAAATTGGCAGATGTATCAATAAAAGAGGAGATATTAAAATGTTTGAAATTATGGAAAAGAATTCGCAAGAAGCCGTGATTAAGGTAATTGGTGTTGGTGGCTGCGGTGGTAACGCGGTTGCACACATGATCGAAAAGAACGTAGGTGGGGTTGATTTCATTTGCGCGAATACTGATATGCAGGCTTTGAAAAAGAGTCAGGCAAAAACAGTATTGCAAATGGGCGAGGCCATGACTAGAGGTTTAGGCGCAGGCGCTAAACCGGAAATCGGCCGTGATGCAGCGCTGGAAGATCGTGACACGATCGCTGAGTTAATTGATGGTGCAGACATGCTGTTCATCACAGCAGGTATGGGCGGCGGTACAGGTACGGGTGCTGCGCCAGTCATTGCACAAATTGCAAAAGAAATGGGAATTTTAACGGTAGCGGTTGTGACTAAGCCTTTCCTGTTTGAAGGAAAACGCACTAAAGTGGCTTCTGAAGGTCTAGATGAGTTATCAAAGTATGTAGACTCATTGATTGTGATTCCAAATGAAAAGCTGATGGAAGTTTTAGGTGAAGAAGTTACCATGATCGATGCTTACAGAGCTGCGAATGATGTATTGCATAATGCCGTTTCTGGTATTGCAGAAATCATTAATTGCGCTGGTACCGTGAACGTTGACTTTGCTGATGTACGCACAGTGATGTCTGAAATGGGTATGGCAATGATGGGTTCTGCCGTGGCAGCTGGCCCAGATCGCGCTCGTATCGCAGCTGAGCAAGCAGTAGCAAGTCCATTGCTGGAAGATGTCAACTTGGCGAATGCACGTGGCGTTCTAGTGAACATCACGACATCAAGTTCATTCAAAATGAAAGAATACTATGATGTGATGAATACGATTAAAGCGTTCACAGCGGAAGATGCAACTGTGATTGTTGGTAATGTATTTGATGAAAATATGGGTGATGAGTTGCGCGTAACGATGGTGGCTACAGGTTTAACTGGCTCACAACGCCGCCAACAAAAACCTGAGCTTCGTGTGATGACACAAGAAGTGGTGCGCAATGGCACAACTGGTCAGCCAATGTTTGTGGGTGGTAATGTGATTGAAGATGATACGCCTCAGGTATTCGGTTCAAATAGCCGTCGTGCTCAAGTGGAAGCAATGAAAATGTCTGGTGTTGAAGAATATGACATCCCTGCATTTTTGCGTAAACAAGCAGACTAATGGCTTGAATGCGGTTGTTGATTGCAATGACTAAGTTGGCTTAGTGCTCAAGTAATGGATGACATACTCAATACATGACGCATGTTAAGTAAGAGTGAGTCTGGTGTGTTACTATTTTCTTGATGAGTAAGGTAAATTTAAGTAGATTGGCAACGTTGTTAGTGAGAAATATAAAGGGTTTTATACATTAATGTTAAAGCAACGCACATTAAAAAAAGCGATTAGCGCCACTGGTGTTGGCTTGCATAACGGCGAAAAGGTTACTCTTACCCTGCGCCCAGCAGCCCCTAATACCGGCATAGTTTTCAAGCGGGTTGATCTGCCTCAACCCAATGAAATCTTGGCAATTCCTAGCGCAGTGAATGACACACGTCTATGCTCTGCGCTAGAGGCCGATGGTGTGCGTGTTGCGACCGTTGAGCACATTATGTCTGCTCTCGCAGGCTTAGGTGTAGACAACGTTTACGTTGATGTTGATGCTTCAGAAATTCCAATTATGGATGGTAGCTCAGGCCCTTTTGTATTCTTGTTGCAAGAAGCCGGTATTGTTGAACAATCCGCGGCTAAAAAGTTTATACGCGTTAAAAAAACGGTTGAAGTGATTGAAGGCGATAAGTGGGTGCGTTTTGAGCCTTATCACGGATTTAAAATCGACTTTACCATTGCGTTCAATCATCCGGTATTTGAACATTCCGGCAATAATGTAAAAATTGATTTTGCTTCAGATTCTTATATTAAAGAAATCAGTCGTGCCCGTACCTTTGGATTTATGCATGAGGTCGAATATTTGCGTTCTAACGGATTGGCGCGTGGCGGTAGTTTAGAGAACGCTGTTGTTCTGGATGAGTACCGCGTTTTAAACGTTGATGGGCTGCGATATGACGACGAGTTTGTGAAGCATAAAGCCTTAGATGCAATTGGTGATTTATATATGTTGGGGCACCCGATACTAGGTGCTTTTTATGCATACAAATCAGGCCACGCACTCAATAATCAGTTGTTACGAGTGTTGCTGAAAGATGAAACTGCTTGGGAATATGTGACTTTTGATAAAGCAGAAGATGCCCCTGCTGCATTTTTGTCGCAATCCAAGCAGCTAGCATTAGAACCCATTTTCTAGCACAACCATCTGTAATACAGATAAACTAATAGACTAGTTTAAGTTGACAGTCCTTCTATAAGGAAGGTGTTAGCGTTCAATTTATAGAGGTGAGTATGTTGATTTTTCGCCTTTTATTTGTATTGTTAGTGATTACGGCCATGGTGTTGTTTGGCTTGTACCTGCTAGCAGGTGACCAAAAATATCTGCGGTACTTCAAGCTGGTAATCAAATACTTACTGTTTCTGGTGATTGCCCTTGTTGTTTTGTTTGTGTCCAGACGCCTGTTTTTTTATCTAGAGTTCCATTAAGATTCTTTCTATATTCAGTATGCTTATACGTTCAATGAAGTGCCTTTCAAAAGCATACTCCTACATGTTGGCTAGCCTTTTTACTTGTGGCCTGACGGCGCTTGCGCTCATGCTTTTCCCTAGTCAGGCATTCGCGTTGTCTAATGATGTATTGTTTCAGAATGCACGTGACGCATATGCTGCTAAAAATGAGATGGCGCTGACAGAGGATGTGAGTCAGCTTAAATCACAGGAATATATATTAGCGCCGTATGCAGATTACTGGCTCATGTTGCTTAGGTTGGATCAGGCAACAGACGAGGAGGTGCAGAATTTTTTAACCATCTACGCCGATATGCCATTTACTGACCGCTTACGTGGCGAGTGGCTGAAAAAACTAGCCAAACAAGAGAATTGGGTGCCATTTTTTGATGAGTATGGCAATTTTCATCGTGTAGACATCGCCTTGCAATGTTATGCCTTATTGGGACATCTACAGTTAGGCGATGATGATGTAACGGGCAAAGTGAAAGCGTTATGGTTTACTAGTGCAGATTTGCCAAGTAACTGCGACCAGTTGTTTGATGCAATGCAAAAAACAGGGGCGCTCTCTACTGATGATATATGGGAGAGATTCAGGTTGGCGCTTCAAGATGGCAAGTTGGCAGTGGCGACAAGTATCGCTGGACGATTGCCAAGTGTTAGTGCCGAAAATACTAAAATGCTAGACCGTGTTTATAAAACGCCGCAATTATTATTTGATGATAAAGCCGTGCGGAAAAAGTCCAAAGACAAAATTAATGTCTCATTTAAA
>DAIDAH010000079.1 GCA_027310735.1 Methylotenera sp.
GTGAACACTACCGTGAATGGCTTGGGTGAGCGGGCAGGTAATGCGCCGTTGGAAGAGGTGGTCATGGCTTTGTGGCGCATCCATAGCGTGGATATGGGTGTGAATATGCAGCGATTTCCTGCGATTTCAAGGTTGGTGGCAGAGGCTTCCGGTCGAGTGGTGGCGGCTAACAAAAGCATCGTTGGTGAGGCTGTGTTCACGCATGAATCTGGTTTGCATGTCGATGGCTTGTTAAAAGACTCCGCGACTTATGAAAACTTTGACCCTGCACAGGTGGGGCGAGATCGCCGTTTGGTGCTTGGCAAGCATTCTGGTAGCCATGGCGTGAAGTATGCCTACGCGCAATTAGGTATTCAGTTGCGAGAAGACGAAACCCCAAAAGTATTAGCGCTAGTGCGTGAGTTTGCCAGCAACACCAAACGCAATCCGCAGGCAGATGATTTGATGCAGTTGTATCTAGACACGATATTGACGCCTTCAGCCAGACAATAGGGATGCAGTAGGTAAATTTTCCCCTCCCCAAAGTAAGGGGAGGGTTAGGGTGGGGGTGGAAAATTGGTACTTCCACAAATTCACCCCCATCCCAGCCTTTCCCCTTGGAAGGGGAAGGAGTGTAGAGATTGCTGCTATGGGTGACTTATGGCGTTTAGGCACAAATGCCACTCCACCAAACCTTCATATTTGTTGAAGGCCATTTAATTTTTTACGGTTTTAAATGTTTTAAATAATGATTTTTTCACCAACTTTAAAGATTGGAACAAATATGAGCACGCTATTTAACACCATGCAGAAATTTTCAGCCGCAGAAGAGTTTTTAGATTTCTTAGGCGTGGATTATGTCCCGCAAGTGGTGCAGGTCAATCGCCTGCATATTCTAAAGCGTTTTCAGCAGTATCTTGGGCGTGACCCTGTGCCAGAAGGCTTGCCAGAGGCTGATGAGCGCGCTGCTTACAAGGATAGATTACAACAGGCATATCAGGACTTTGTGCAGTCTAACGCCGTGGTAGAGAAGGTTTTTAAAGTGTTTCAAGACAAAGCCGGCGTGCAAACTATCAGCGTGAATAAGCTGAAACAGTCACTTAGCGAACGTGAGTAACAGTGATTGTCGGGTTTGCTACACAGCAAAAAGTCTTGTTGATAACTATATAACTTATTGAATATTAAATAAAAAATATAAATTATTTAGGATTGGCATAAAGGTTGCTGATACAGGATCGTAAGACCTAAGGTTAATAAAACGGAGTTGATATGCATATAGTTGTTTGTATTAAGCAAGTACCTGATAGCGCGCAGATTCGCGTGCATCCAGTGACCAATACGATTATGCGTCAAGGCGTGCCTGCGATTGTGAATCCGTATGATCTGTTTGCACTTGAAGAAGCGTTAAGGTTAAAGGATGAATACGGTGCGCGTGTGACGGTGCTGACGATGGGGCCACCAATGGCAGAAGCTGCATTGCGCAAAGCGATTTCATACGGTGCTGATGATGCGGTGTTGGTCACAGACCGCGCCTTTGCTGGCTCAGACACTTTAGCGACCAGTTGTGCGCTGGCTTCTGCGATTACGCAAATACACAAAGATATGCCGATTGACTTGGTGTTTACTGGCAAGCAGACCATTGATGGCGACACCGCGCAAGTTGGCCCTGGCATTGCCAAGCGCTTGAATATGCAATTGCTGACATACGTCACCAAAGTGCGCTCAGTGGATTTGGAAAAACATGAAGTGGTTGTGGAGCGTCGTTCAGAAGGCGGCGTGCAGTTGCTCAACACCAGCACACCTAGCCTGATTACTGTGCTTGAAGGCACGAATGAAATGCGTTTTGCCACCATGGCAAATATGTTCAGAGCCTCACGTTACCCAGTCAAGGTTTGGAATCGTGAGCAGGCCGGTATTGAAGATGTGGCTACTGTAGGCCTGAAAGGCTCGCCAACTGTGGTTTCTAAAGTATTTGCCCCTACGCCACGTGCGGTGAAGGCTGAGATTATTCAGTGTGAAAGCAATGATCCTAAGGATTTAAGCGTCACTTTGCTGGCTAAGGTGTTTGCCAAGTATCCGAAGTTAGAAAAAGAAATCGCCAAAAGCGCTTAATTCCATGACGTCTTGGACTGAATACTTTGTTGTCGAGCCTCGCCGTACTAGTTGTACTGTCTTCGGTTCTCCGTCGCGTCTTCAATCCAAGACGTCATGGAATAGTGATAGTGGTAGGTTCGTAAAAATGATTTTGAGAGAAGGATAATCCCATGAGTGAAGTTCCCGCAGCTAAAAAGCCACTTGGTAAAAAGCGCATAGAGCTTGATGACAGACTTAAAGCCTATAAAGGTATTTGGGTGTTTATTGAGCATGAACGCGGCAAGATTCATCCAGTTTCGCTAGAGTTGTTAGGCGAAGGCCGCAAGCTGGCAGATAACTTGGGTGTGGAGTTGGCAGGCGTTGTGATGGGCGTGCCAAACGAGACAACGCGCAGCTTTTGTAATGAAGCCTTTTTCCACGGTGCAGACTTGTGCTACCTGATGGAAGACGAACTGCTTACAGATTACCGTAACGAACCATTTACCAAAGGCCTGACCGATTTAGTCAATAAATATCAGCCGGAGATTATGTTGTTAGGCGCGACTACGCTAGGCCGAGATTTGGCTGGCAGTGTGGCAACTACGCTAAAAACTGGTCTGACGGCGGACTGTACCGAGCTGAATGTAGACGTAGAAGCACGCAGCCTGTTAGCGACACGACCAACCTTTGGCGGCAGCTTGCTGTGTACGATTCAAACGCTGAATTACCGCCCGCAAATGGCGACGGTTCGTCCACGCGTGATGCCGATGCCGGAGAAAGATACATCACGTACAGGCCGAATTATCGAAGATAAGTTAGGCATGTTCGAGAAAGACATCATCACCAAGGTGCTGGAGTTTATTCCCGACGCGATGCAAGACAAACCACAATTGCCGTTTGCCGACATTATTGTGTCTGGTGGACGCGGCATGAAAAAGCCAGAGAACTTCAAATTAATTTGGGATTTGGCTGAAGTGTTAGGTGCAGAAGTAGGTGCTACTCGACCTGTTGTGCAGGCTGGCTGGGTAGATCTGGAGCGCCAAGTGGGGCAATCTGGTAAAACTGTGCGCCCTAAACTTTATATCGCAGTGGGGATTTCTGGTGCTATTCAGCATCGTGTAGGCATGGATGCTTCGGATGTGATTATTGCCATTAACAGTGATGCCAATGCGCCGATTTTTGACTTTGCACATTATGGCATTGTCGGTAACGCAATGACCATACTCCCAGCTTTGACCGAAGCGTTTAAAGCGCATCTCGCAACTGCAAGAAAGGCAGGTTAATCATGGCAGAAAAATTTGATGTAATCGTAGTCGGGGCTGGCCCTTCTGGTAATGCCGCTGCACTTAGGTTGGCTGAATCAGGGCTAAGCGTGTTGCAAATCGAGCGCGGTGAATCGCCTGGATCTAAGAATGTGCAGGGCGCGATTCTTTACTCTGATGCGCTGGAAAAGTTAATTCCTGACTTTAGAGACGATGCGCCACTAGAGCGGCACATTATTGAGCAGCGTATGTGGGTGCTGGATGACGATTCCTTTGTCGGCACGCATTACCGTTCTGACAGTTTCAACAAAGAGCCGTACAACCGCTACACCATGATTCGCTCGCAGTTTGATAAGTGGTTTTCAGAGCGCGTGCAAAAGGCTGGCGCATTATTGATTTGCGAAACGACCGTTTCTCATCTGTTGCTGGATGGTCAGCGTGTGATTGGCGTGATGACAGACCGTCAAGGCGGTGAAATATATGCCGATGCCGTGATTTTGGCCGATGGTGTAAATTCATTATTAGCCAAGAAAGCGGGTTTCCACCCCGAGTTAAAACCTAAGAACGTTGCGCTAGCCGTGAAAGAAATTCACTTTATGCCGCAAGAAGTCATCGAGCAACGCTTTGGTGTGAAAGGTGATGAGGGCGTGGTGATTGAGATGGTGGGCAAAATCACCAAAGGCATGATGGGTACGGGCTTTTTATACACCAACCGTGAATCAGTCACTATCGGCGTTGGCTGTATGTTGTCCGACTTTAAAAATCAAAAAGTCACGCCTTACGAGTTGCTGGAACAAATGAAACAGCACCCATCTATCCAGCCAATGCTGGCAGGTGGTGAGATGAAAGAGTACACCGCACACTTGATTCCTGAAGGCGGCTTTAATGCTATGCCAGATTTATACGGTGATGGCTGGATGATCGTCGGTGATGCAGGCATGTTTGTGAATGCGGTACATCGTGAAGGTTCTAACCTTGCCATGACGACAGGTATGCATGCGGCAGATACTTTGATTGAGTTGAAAGCCGAAGGTAAAGAGTTTTCAAAAGCGAACCTGAAACGCTACAAAGCGCGCTTGGATGAAAGCTTTGTCATGAAAGACATGAAAAAGTACAAGAACATGCCAGAGGTGTTCCATACCAATCCACAGTTCTTTAATGACTACCCGGATTTAATCTCGCAAGCCGCGCGCACCATGCTGACGGTTGATGGCGTAGATAAGAAAACCAAAGAACGTGAAATTCGTAAAAGTTTCCGTCAACGTCGCTCACTGTTTGGCTTGATGGGCGATGCGTTCAAGTTATGGAGGGCATTGGAATGAGTATCAAGGTTGAAGAGAAACTGTTTCAGAACCGCTACAAGGTTGATTCTGGACGCCCGCATATCAGCATTATTGATGAAGATAAATGTCGCAATCAATGTGAAGCGCAAGCTTGTACCGTATGCTGCCCAGCCGCTTGCTGGACGATGGAAGGTAACGGTCAGGTCACTGTGATTAGCGATGGCTGTTTGGAATGCGGTACGTGTCGCATTATTTGTGACGAACATCAGAATGTCGCTTGGGAGTATCCACGAGGTGGGTACGGCATTTTGTTCAAATTTGGTTAATACAAGTTTGCGAATTAAGGTTCGGCTAAATCATGCTAAAAAATATTGTGTTGGCAATTTTGGGGTTACGCAGCGCTGATTATGGTCATCGCTTGGCGGTGTCACATAGCTTGCATCAATGTGAGTCAGCGCCCAATCTGCGTGGCCGTCATCATCATGTGGAAATGCGTCGCTTCAGGAATTTGCGCTCAGTGCATAGCCAAACTAGCTGTGTGAGTTATGTGTTTTTGCACGATTTAGGTCATTAAGACATGACGCAACCCGTTTGGCTATCAGAGCGCGTGCAATGGATAGGGGCTTTAGACCCCACCATGCGTAGCTTTGATATTGTGCTTAAAACGCCAAACGGCACTACCTATAACGCTTATGCGGTGCGTGGTAGTGAAGGCGTCGCGGTGATTGATACCGTGAAAGAAGCATGTGCCGAGCAGTTTTTTACGCGCTTGGAAGCAGTCGCCAGTTACGATGAAATTAAGGTGATTGTGTTGAATCACCTTGAGCCAGATCATACGGGCGCATTGCCAGAACTCATGCGCAGAGCACCACAGGCCAAGCTCTATATTTCGAAGTCCGCGCAACTGATGCTAAAAGCGCTGCTGAATCAGCAAGACATTGATTACACGCCAGTCGGCACGAGTGATACGGTGAGTTTAGGTGACCGCACGCTCAGGTTTTTGCATACACCTTATTTGCACTGGCCGGATACGCAATGCACCTATCTTGAAGAAGAGTACATGCTGTTCTCTGGCGATGTGTTTGGTTGCCACTTCTGCGATGAACGCTTGTTTAACGACAAAGTGGGCGATTTTCGCTTTGCGTTTGAGTATTACTACGCCCACATCATGCGGCCGTTTCGCGAGCATGTGCTGAATGCCTTGGCCATACTTGAGCCGCTGCGCATGAATATTATTGCGCCTACCCATGGCCCGATACTGCGCGACCAGCCCAAGCGCTATATGCAGCGCTATCGCGAGTTGAGCGGCCAGCGTTTGCAAAGTGAAGTGAATGCAGATGAAAAGACGCTGGTGATTTTTTACATCAGCGCTTATGGCAGCACCACGCAAATGGCACAAATGATACGTGCTGGCGCTGAACAAGTGGCTGGAGTACGCGCTTCGTTATACGACATGGAAGGCGGCGATGCTGATTTGTTTGTGGACTTGGTAGAAGATGCGGACGGTATTTTGATCGGCTCGCCCACTATTAATGGCGATGCGGTTAAACCCGCGTGGGATTTGGTTTCATCGTTCGCCAAAATCAATGTGCGCGGCAAACTGGCTGGGGCTTTTGGCTCTTACGGCTGGTCTGGTGAAGCGGTGCGAATGCTTGAAGATAGGCTGCGTGGATTAAAAATGCGCCTGCCGCAATCCGGCGTACGCATTAAATTGATTCCATCGTCAGAAGAGCTTGAGGAGTGTCGACGTTACGGGCAAGAAGCAGGCGAGCATCTGATGGGCGTAAATGCGCCGCGCGTGCTGGATATGGCTGATTTACTTGCTTCTAGGCAAGCACAAGTTTAATGCAATTCATTTTAGGAGCTGAAAGATGGCTAAAGCAAAAGTAACATTTTCTGATGTCAACGTAACGGTTAATGTACCGGTTGGCACACGCATTATCGAGCTATCGGAGGCGGTGGGTTCTTATATTGCCTACAACTGTCGCGAGGGCGATTGCGGTGTATGTTTGTTTGAGGTAATTAAAGGTCAGGAAAATCTATCTCCAGTTTCCAAGGAAGAATCTAGTGTGATTCTGACACGCTTTCAGGAAATTATGGATGGCTGGCGCACCACTAAAAGCTTGGATGCTTTGCAGGAAAAAATGCAACGCGAAAACTTTATCGGCAAGCATTGCCGTTTAGCCTGCCAAACGCAAGTGTTCGGTGACGTCGTCGTCGCCCCTTTGTAAGGAAAATATCATGTCCAAATACAATATTACATTTGCCGATATTGGCACTACGATTACGGTTCCACGTGGTACCCGTATTGTTGAAGTAGCTGAAAAAGTCGGCGCGAGCATACCGTTTGGCTGTAAAGAGAATGACTGTGGTGACTGCATGATCGAAGTGCTGGAAGGTGCATACAATCTTTCTATTCCATCTGCATTGGAAACCGAGCTACTTAAGCAGAAATTTGGTAAGTCTAACAACCGCCTTGCATGTCAGGCGATGGTGTTGGGCGATGTAACGGTTAAACCAGCCTGACTATTGATACAGCAACATACATAATTCCCTCCCCATGTAAGGGGGAGGGTCAGGGTGGGGGTTAAAGTTTGCAATGATATGCAACGGTTCACCCCCATCCCAACCTTCCCCCTGCTAGGGGGAGGGAGTTAAACGCTAAATATTTGTCACTTTTAAGGAGGCATCATGCCAAGACCACCCAAGCACGTATTTGTTTGCAACCAAGCCAGACCACCTAACCATCCACGAGGCTCCTGCCAATCTAAAGGCGGTAATGAGTTGCTGCAGGAATTCTGGCAACAATTACAGGCACGTAATTTGTGGGATAAGTTTTCCGTTACCTACTCAGGCTGTTTAGGCCCATGCGATAGCGGCCCTAATGTGCTGGTGTACCCAGAAAGCGTCATGTACGGCGGTGTGACTAAAGCAGATGTCACTACGATTATCAATGAGCATTTGATAGACGGTAATGTAGTCGAACGTCTCAAAGTGCCTGAAAGTATTTGGTAGAACTATCTTGCAAGGCATAGTCGCAACAGATGATTTGCCACCACGCGTAGCGGGCTATCTTACGGCCGCTGCAGCGTCGGGGGATTGGCGAGATGCGGAGTCTTTGTTATGGCGTGCGCAGGCAGCGGACCCTGACTGTCTGCATGTGTATTACACGCTGTATAAGTTCTATTTTAATCACAAGCGCTTGGGCGATGCTGAACGCGCTACCTGTTTAGCGCTGGATGCCGCAGCACGTTTGGCGAATATTGCGGCTGATTGGCGTTTACAAAATATCAGCGCTAGCGATTGGGGGAAGGCACATTCGCCGCAACACTTTTATTTGTTCAGCCTGAAAGCTTTGGCGTTTATTCGTTTGCGCCAACTTCGCCTCGATGATGCAGATTTGATTCTTGCCAAGTTACGTGAGATTGACCCTAGTGATTCTGTGGGGCATTCTGTGATTGAATCATATGCAATGGGAGCGGCAGCATGAGCGTGCTAAGTGGAGCGTTGCTAGGTATTCTGGAAGAGGCTGGTGTTGCCGTACTTACCATTACAGAGGGCTTGGAGCCTGAAGAGTTTTTTAGCAGCCGATTCACGCAGCAAGAGGTATTGCGGCAAATGAGCATCATGTCAGATACTGCCGCCAATGTACCGGATGATCTTAAACTGAAAATGATTGAAATTGACTGGGCAGGTTGGTCGATACTGGGTATAGAGTTAAAGATGGCTGGTAGCGCAGAACGAGATGCCTTGTGGTTCGGCGTGCGCTCCTTGGTGCCGGCAACGCTGATGTGGATGCGTGTTTATAGAAAGGATGCGCCAGAGTTATTTTCTCTAATGACTTAAACATTACTTTTATGGGCGCATTGCTTCGTTGCGCGGTACTCGTAACCTAGCTGTACTAACGTACTATCTCGGCTTCTGCGTTCCGTGCGCCTTGCACTGCATCCCATAGAAGTAATGTTTTGATGCAATCAATGGCGGCTGTCTCTTTTGCTACAAATACGACAAAGTAAAAGTTGAAAATATTGGTTTAAAAATCAAAAATTCTCACAACAGCCCGTATTCATTGATGATCTATTTTTTGGCATGAAACCTGCTCTAACTTTAATTACCGATATATACTTGTATATATTACGACAAACCTAGGTGGAATATGGCTGAACAAAACAATTTCAAAGTTATGGGTTCATTATCACTTGGGCTGGATGCGCAAAACTTACTCAGTGATAAGCGTATCGCCTTACTGGAGAAAGTTGGAGAGTTCGGCTCCATTACACAAGCGGCTAAGGCGGTGAAGTTAAGTTATAAAGGCGCGTGGGATGCAGTGGATACAATGAATGGCATGTTTGGTGAGCCATTGGTGGTGACCATGACCGGTGGCAAAGGCGGTGGTGGTACGCAACTCACCGTAACCGGTATTCGCATTGTTGATACTTATCGTGCGCTGCTGCGTGAACATCAACGTTTTATGCAGGCCGCCAGCGCTGGCATTGAAAATTTCGACAATATTTATCAAATGATCAGGAGATTGTCTGTGAAAACGAGTGCTAGAAATCAGTTTTTTGGCAAAGTGAGCGCCATCAAGCTCGGACCAGTGAATGTAGAAGTTGAGTTAACGCTCACAGGTGGCGACAAAATTCATTCAGTGATTACGCACGATGGGCTAGATAGTCTGGGTCTGAAAGTGGGTAGTGAGGCGTGGGCGTTGGTTAAGGCGAGCTGGATTATCCTCGCCATGCCAGATGCGGCTACTAAGGTGAGTGCGCGTAACAAGCTGGTTGGCAAGATTTCCCGTATTTCAGGTGGCAATGTGAATACCGAAGTTAGCGTGCAGTTGGATGGCGGTAACACCGTGAGCGTGGTGATTACCAACGACAGTGTGACGAGTCTGGAGCTTGCTGAAGGCGTTGAAGTTTGCGCGGTGTTTAAGGCGAGTAGTGTGATTATGGGTATCACTGATTAACTAACAATTCTAAAGAATAATTCAGATAAATGACTTTTTATGTCATTTTTTATCAACCGTTATGTAGTTTACTTTATTGCGTTTGTGATTTTTTATAAAAAGGGGTTATGAAATGAGATATTTACCATTGAATAAAGGGTGGAAGTTGAAGTGTGGCGTGTTGCTTGCTTTGTGCGTCAGCAATGCTTATGCGGAAGACGATGGCAGCGACAGAATCGGACAATTGCAGAAGATGCTACAAGATCAACAAAAACAAATGCAGGAACAGCAATGGCAGATGAAAGCGATGGCTGAAGAGCTCAAAGCCCTGCAAGGCGCACGAGGTAAGGCTGAAGGGCAGCCTGTTTTTGCTTCATTCAAGGATGGTATTAAATTGGGCGATGGTAGCGGCGATTGGCAGTTGGCAATCAATGGTAGGGTGCAGGCCGATGCGCGCGCATTCAGCCCTAGTGAAACTGCCGCAGATACATTTAGCGTCCGCCGTGCAAGACTAGGTGCAACGATGACGTTTTACAAGGATTTTTCTGCGCGGATAGAAGGTGAATACTCTGGTACCAGTACAGCTATGACCTACGGTTATTTGGATATCAATAAATTTAAGCAGGCGCAAATTCGTATTGGTCAGTTCAAGCCATTTTATGGCTTAGAGCGCAGCATGAGTACTAATTTTACCGACTTTCAGGAGCGCTCAATGGCAGATGCATTGGTTGGCAGCACGTATGACCGTGGTGTCATGGTGCATGGCACGCCAGTCAAAGGCATGTACTACAGCGCAGCCTGGATTAACGGTAATAATGCTGATGAAACAGACGTTAAATATGACAACAAGGATGTCATGGCGCGCCTGACTGGCAATATTGCCGAATTTGCAGGTTGGAAAGGTGCCGTGGCCCATATCGGCGGATTTTACGCATACGGTAAACAAGAGCCTGGCTCTGCGATTCCTATCATGCAAACGGAGGCACGCGGTTACAAGTTTTTTGAAACGGCGGATACAACTGCAAATAAATTCGCAAGCTCAGTTGACCGGACACGCGGCGGTGTTGAACTGGCTTTAGCAAATGGCCCGATAAAACTCCAGAGTGAATACATTCGCGCCAATTTTGATGGTACTAGCTATAGCCGTGATATGTCTTCATGGTACGCCAGTCTGAACTGGCTGGTAACAGGTGAGACATTTGCCGATGCCTACAAAGATGGTGCTTTTGGCAGAATCCGGCCAAAGAACAATTTCAATTTCGGTGGCGAAGGCTGGGGCGCATTACAGGTTGGCATTCGGTTTAGTAATTTCGATGGCGGTGATTTCGTTACCACCAATGCTGCCGGTACCGGAAAACTTACTGCAACGACAAAGACCAACGGTGCTGATG
>DAIDAH010000007.1 GCA_027310735.1 Methylotenera sp.
GGCGGATAATATCCACACCTTCTGGATTTTTATCCGTAATAATCGCAAGCTCAACATCTTGATTAATCAGGTAGGACGTATCGACCAGTACGCCATCAACCTTGCCGGCTAAGGCAGCTTTTGCTAGGCCTGCACCAATATTCATGGCAACATCTGCCACAGTTACGGGCGCATCAAAACTACGTTCAGAGCCATCAGGCAAGCGAATTACTGGCATATCATTTCTCTCTAAAACAACAAAAGCCACAAATTTGAAATGTGGCTTTTTAGTTAGCTAAATATATCTACAAAATCACTGAGGCGGATTATCTCATAACGCATGCTATCCCTGCAATTTATAGGAGCGGCTAATTATCAAACGATGGACTAATCATCTGAAGTTAGCCCAGTTGATAGACCTTTGAAATTAACTCTCAGGCGCAATCATATAGGCATAGTCGCGCAGGCTTTGCAACACGTCTACATTTGCTGAATTGCCTTGTGCTAGGCGATCTAATTCGGCAAAGAAAGCTTCAAAATTCAATGCCCCAGCAGCGCCACCATGCAGACGCACAGAGCAATGCTGTTGCCAAGCAGCATACTCATCCTCAGACAAGGTCTGCGGGTAATTACGTGCACGGTAGCGAAATAACAGTTCTGCCAGTCGCGCATCGGCAAAATGTGGTTGTGCTTGCGCCAACACCTGTGGGCTAAGTGCTCGTAACTTGTTAAGTAAACTACGATCGTTATTACCTACAAATCCGCTATACAGCGACTCATCCACATCGCCTAATTCAAACTCCCGCTGAAAAACTTTTTGCCAAATCAGGCTCAAATCTACACGTAATATTTTTTCTGCAGCGATTGCTGCATGCCGTAAATTCAAAGCTAAATCCAAACTACAACGCTGTTGCGCAGCCACATCTAAAACTTTCAAGTTACGAATCACAACTGGCGATTTATTGGTATGTATAGTCTTAATCGGCAATCGCGCCAACCCATCAGGCAGTTCATCACTACGCGTAAACATACGCTTCTGAATAGTTGCAGCATCCAACTCAAATAGCTCACTAGGGTCATAAGCACAATCCCACACAATCACTTCATTTTTATTGCTTGGATGCATACCCAACGGAAAAACCAACGCGAGATGCGCTCGCTCAGATGGAAACATACTAGACAAATGCAAAAATGGCTGACGTGGGTTCAGATGCATTCCAATCTCATCATTCACACAATCTTTCTGGCGCAGATTGAAATAAAAATCAAACAGTCTGGGCTGCTTATCTTTAATCAGCTTGGCCAACGCGATAGTCGCGCGCACATCCGACACCGCATCATGCGCTGCTTCGTGGACAATATGATTTGCTTCGGTTAAGTCCGTAAGCTTAAAACTGATTTTGCCTTGCTCATTACGTGGCCACTCAATGCCTTCGGGACGCAAGGCATAAGTAACGCGCGCTAGATCTATAATATCCCAGCGACCACAGCCGTTTTGCCACTCACGCGCATAAGGGTCAATCAGGTTGCGCCAGAACATGAATCGTGTAATTTCGTCATCATAACGAATAGTGTTGTAGCCAACGCCTATAGTATTGGGCTGAGATAATGCCTTTAATACCCGCTCGGCAAACTCATGCTCAGGAACGCCATGCTTAAGACAATACTGTGGTGTGATGCCAGTAATCAGGCAAGCTTCAGGCTCTGGTAAGAAATCCGGCGCAGGCTGACAAAAAACCTCAATCGGCTCACCAATCTCATTAAGCTGCTCATCCGTGCGAATGCCTGCAAACTGGGCGGGGCGAGCCGTTCTGGTACTCTTACCGAAGGTTTCATAGTCGTGCCAGAGGAAAGTATGCATTTAATATACCTATTGTTAAGCCGTATTTTTCGCGACAACTGCAAAACTATGCGTGTGAACATTACAATAATAATGCAGCACCAAAACAAAAAGCCACTTCTTTAAGGAAGTGGCTTTTAGAGATATGGTAGGCAGTACCAGATTCGAACTGGTGACCTCTTGGATGTCGACCAAGCGCTCTAACCAACTGAGCTAACCGCCTATATTTACTTCTCTTACCGTATTAATCGGCACGTTCGAATTGAATACTGACTCAAATCAAAACAGAGCGTGATTTTAGCCGATTGTGACCACGGGTGCAAACGCAAAACGCTATAATGCTTGATGTTATCCCATTACTCAGCGCTAAATATTGAATCTTTAATCGAAAAAATTGATCAGTATGGTTTTTGTATCATGGATCATTTCATTTCAGATAGCATCACACTTACTTTAGCTGGTGAGCTTTCAACTTTAAACGACTCAGCTCGAATGCATGCGGCTGGCACTGGGCGTGATTTTGGCACTATTAATAAGCGCTTACGTGGAGACAGCATTTATTGGTTAAATGAAAATGTGGCAAGTCTGGCTCAACAGACATATTTCACACAAATGGAAGCTTTGCGCTTACTTTTAAACCAGCACTTTTATTTAGGCTTATTTGCGCTAGAAAGCCATCTAGCCATTTATCCAACTGGCACAGAATATAAAAAGCATTTAGATCAGTTTGAGACTAAGAATGATAAGCAACAGCCACAACGTCAAATTAGCTGCATTTTGTACTTAAACCAAGATTGGATTGACAATGACGGTGGTCATTTAAGGCTTTATCTCAATCAAAAAAATAATGCCGTAATAGACCCGTCTATATTTAAAAACTTGCAGCTGGAAGATATACAGTTAGACATTTCACCCATCGGCGGCCGATTAGTCATTTTTTTATCCGATACGTTTTATCATGCCGTATTACCTGCAAGTAGAGACCGAATGAGTCTTACCGGATGGTTTTTAACTCGCTAGCCTATTCTAGTTTTTGTTCGTGCAAGTCACTCAATAGTCCATTCAATAAACTTGGGCTCGCATAACCATCTGCGGGTAAGTGTTGAGACAGCTGATATGCTCGCACTGCAGCTTGCGTTTGCAATCCTGGAAACCCATCAGGCTCACCCGAATCAAATCCACGTTGATTAAGGCTATCTTGTAACTCAAACATTTGCTGAAAAGTTAATGCGCCAGCTTCGGCAGACTGCCCACCAACGATTCTGGATTCATGATTGATTCTCTTCGCAAGCTGAACAACTGATAGCGCATAATTAACCGAGTGATTCCAATCCATAACGACGTCAAAGTTATCGAATACCATAAAGGCAGGCCCTCGCCAGCCTTGCGGCAATAGAATAGCTGCTTGTACACTTACATTTTTCGGGATGGCACTTGTATACGAGATGCTTTGCACCATCGTCGAAGAATATAGTTGACTGGCTTGCCTATTCTTCATGCTAGTTTTTTTATGAAATGAATGCGCGTGCTTGCGCGATTTACTTTTTTTAGTTATCTCGTGTTTGACAGTAATGACCGATGGCATTAAGCCTCGCTCATCTGCATCGGCTACTTCTGCAATGTACCTGACACCCATCTTCTCCCAGTCGCCAACTGGTTTTCTTAAGTTGAGTTGCGCATTTTTCCATTTAAAATCATGAGGCAAATACACCTCAATCATGGCAAGCTCACCATCATGCCAACCAGCCTGTGATAAGTAATTGGCAGCAGATGCAAAAGCATCAGACATTGAGTTAACAATATCAATGTGATTATCGCCGTCAGCATCGACTGCATAAGCCATAAATGTAGATGGCATGAACTGCATATTGCCGAATGCACCAGCCCATGAGCCCCGAAGCTCTGTTACACGAGCATCACCAGAATCAATTATACGCATAGCATCTAACAACTGATTACGAAAAAAGCCTACGCGACGACCATCGTAAGCTAATGTAGCAAGGGCTGAAAGCGTATCTATATTCCCTTGATAATCACCAAAATTAGTTTCCATTCCCCAAAATGCAACCAATAAAGCTTTGGGCACACCATATTGCGCCTCAATCTTATTCAATAGCGCATCATAAAGGCTTAACAACTCTCGTCCTCGTGCAATTTTTCTCGCGTCTACACGTTGAGTATAGTAATCAAGAAAAGGACTAATGAACTCAGGTTGCGAGTGATCCATCTCGATAACATCTGGCAACAATTCAATGTGGTTAAGCGTAGCAGTAACCGTAGCCTCAGAAATGCCTGATTCAATAGCCTCTTGTTTCAGTGTATCTGCCCATGTAACAAAATCATCTTGTGCCAACACTACATTTGAATACAGTACAAAACCTAAAATGGTCAATATTGAGAGTATTCGTATACTAAGCACAGGTATCAATGTAAGCATTATAGGCACTGAGACAATATCGCTTGGTAGCCAGCTTTAAAATCAGGATACTGCAATTTAAAGCCCGTGGACAACATCTCTTCGTTACTGAGGCGTTTACCACCTTCGATTGGCAAAGCTTCGTGAGAGATATTTTCAGGCTGCACTTTAATTGGCAATTGGCTTACCAGCCAACGCAATACCTCATGCTGTGGCACCGGCATGGAATCAGTAACAATATAGCAATTTTTAATCTCTTTGACAGCCAACACCTGCTGCGTTAAAAATACTATAAATGCCGCAGCATCATCACGATGTATACGATTGCTCCAGTTATTCTGAACCGGCCATTTGTCAGGAGTCTCGGCTAAGTTAATCATGCGCAATCTACCCTCCCCATAGATACCAGAAAGCCTGAGCACGGTACTATTGCAATTGATGCTATCCAGCAGATGTTCGCCTTCAAGCAACCGCTCTCCACCAAAGTCCGCTGGGATAGCATCTACTGACTCAGTCAGTAGCACATCTGTCACTTGCCCATAGACCCGAGTGCTAGACACAAAGAACACATGTTTAAGTTGTGTATTTTCATCTTGTGTCGCCAATACATTTTGCAAGCCATCTACATAGTGCGCTTTGTACTGCGTATCCGTCTGGCCATTGGCTGCCACACAGTAAATGAGGATTTCCGGCTGAACTTCTCTAAGAATATTTAAACTAGAGGGCTGAGTAACATCCGCTTGAATAATCTTGAAGTTACTATGACTGTCGACACTACGCCTGACACCGATGGTTTTAATACCTAACTGCACCAATTGATTAGCGACAGCACTACCTAAATCACCACAGCCAACAATCAACACCTGAGTCATGACGAAGTTAAGAATGTGTCTGCAAATATTTTTCTGCTAAAAATAAGGCAGCTATAGTTTTGCCGTCCGTAATCTTACCATTTTGAATCATGGTAAAACATTCAGCAAAACTGGCATCAAACAGCTCTAGAAATTCGTCCTCATCACGTTGATGCGCAGATTGACTTAAATCCATTGCGAGGTACATGTGAATTACTTCATTAGAGTAGCCGATGCATGGATGCTGAGCACCTAACTTAATCCACTCTTTTGCGCTGTAGCCAGTTTCTTCAAGCAGTTCACGTTGACCAGTAGTAAGAGTCTCTTCATTTGCGTCAATTTTACCTGCTGGCAACTCTATAAATACTTGATGCAGCGCATATCTAAATTGCTTTTCAAGAAGCACATTACCATTGGGTAGCACTGGCACAATTAGCACCGCACCAGGATGCACCACATATTCGCGTTGACTGACCTTACCGTTTGGCAAGCGCACTTGATCACACTTCACGGTAAGCATCACGCCGGAACTAAGCGTTTGCGTACTAATGCAATGTTCAGTTAAATCTAAAGGGAAGTCTGGCATAAAAAACTGGACGCTGTTTACAGTCAAGTGGCATTAACAACACTTATTTCCATAGCACCTTGTAAACAAAACCTGGAAAAGCAAATACAATAAACATACATGCAGTAATCGCATAAAACTCCCAATCCTGATGTGCGATTTGACCAAAAGTTGCAAACTCAGCATACAAGGCCACACCGCCAATCAGAAAGTAGAGCACAATCAGTTCAAACAGGCACCATCCAAGATTTTTAGGTGTGTGTTTTACAGGAACAATATAGAACAATTTATTCGAAAACCAAGGTAAGTTGGCCGCAAAAAAAATGAGTCCAAACAACAGCCATGTGGTACCTAACCCGCTTGTCATTAACTTAAACTTTTACTAATCGCGTAAGCACATAATTCCATTAAGCCTTCTGGCATTAGCCCTATCACAAGTAAAGCCAGCGCATTAACACCCAAGGCAATACGCATATCAACCGGAGCTTCGATTGGAGAGTGATCAATAGGCTCATCAAAATACATCAATTTGATAACACGTAAGTAGTAAAATGCGCCAATCACTGCCATAAGCACTGCAAATACAACCAACCATAAATACCCTGCCTGTAATGCGGCTTGTAACACGGTAAATTTAGCGTAGAAGCCTAATGTTGGCGGAACACCAGCCATACTGAACATCACGATCAGCATCAAAAATGCATGCCATGGGCTACGTTGATTTAAGCCTTTCAGGTCATTAAGACTCTCAGCTTCAAAACCTTTGCGGGACAGAAGTAAAATCATGCCGAACCCAGCGAGCGTCATAATCACATAACTCACTACATAAAACATAGCAGAAATGAAGCCATTCATACTCGCGCTCATTAAGCCATACAGAACAAAACCAACGTGTGAGATTGTAGAGTACGCCAGCATTCTTTTCAGATTAGTTTGTGCAATGGCAGTAATATTACCGAGTATTATCGATAGCACAGCCATTATCATTAACATTTGTTGCCAGTCCACGACTAACGTTTGCAGCCCTTGAACCAGCATCCTGATAATAAAAGCAAACGCAGCCAGCTTAGGCACAGAACTAATCAACATTGTCATAGCTGTAGGAGAGCCTTCATAAACATCAGGCACCCACATTTGAAATGGAACAGCTCCAAGTTTAAAAGCTAATCCAGCAACAATAAATACTAACCCCAAAATCAGTACCGAATGAATTGCTGCGCCGCTCATTAATGCAGCATGAATATCTGAAATATTAAGGCTACCCGTCATACCATAGACCATACTCATGCCGTATAGCAGCATGCCTGAAGCCAGCGCACCTAGCACAAAATACTTCATTGCAGCCTCAGTCGCACGCGCATTATCTCGATCTAACGCTACTAGTGCATATAGACTCAATGACAACAACTCAAGCCCCACATACAACGTCAACATGCTTTGGCCAGAAACCATAATCATCATGCCGACTAGTGCAAATAAGACCAAAGAATAAAACTCACCGCGGAACATGTTGCGAAGCTGAAGGTATTGCCGGCTATAGACAAAGATTAATGATGTACCAAGGAACATCATTAACTTTAAAACATCTGCCATCGGATCATCAACAAAGTTACCCGTAAAAGCGTATGTAACACTGGTGGTATGTGTCGTAACCGTTACATAGGCCGCAGCTAACAACGCAAACTGGGATAATCCGTAAATAGCAATACGACTACACTTAGTCAAAAATAAGTCGGCAATCAAAACAATCATTGCCATGCTTAATATAATAATTTCAGGCAATGCCGTAATGAGGTCGTAACGAATATTTTCCATGGGTTATAGACCTGCTGGCAGCTTGCTTTGCGCAAGATGAGTAAGAAGTTGGGTTACAGTTGCGTTTGTCATATCTGTGAGTGGTTGCGGGTAGATACCTAAAGCTAATACCAATGTAGCTAAAATCGCCATAATCAAAAACTCGCGTTTACTGAGGTCTTTCAAGGCCGCCACATGTTCATTTGCGACCTCACCATAAAACACGCGTTTTACCATCCAAAGTGTATATGCAGCACCAAAAATCAAAGTAAATGAGGCTAAAAATGCATACCAGAAATTTGCCTGAATAGCACCTAGTATGACCATGAACTCTCCCACGAAACCTGATGTACCAGGTAATCCACTATTTGCCATAGCGAAGAACACTGCAAATGCTGCGAATGTTGGCATAGTATTGGCAACACCACCATAAGATTCAATTTGGCGGCTATGTACACGGTCATACAACACACCTACAGCCAAGAACATAGCTGCAGATATAAAACCATGCGACACCATTTGTACAATCGCACCATCCAAACCTAAATTATTGAATAGGAAAAAACCTAAAGTCACAAAACCCATGTGAGAGATTGATGAATACGCGATGAGCTTTTTCATATCTTTTTGCACTAATGCCACTAAAGCAATATATACAATCGCTATTAATGACAATGCAATCATGTAGCCAGATAAGTAATGTGCGGCATCAGGAGCAATTGGCATAGCAAAACGTAAAAAGCTATATCCACCCAATTTCAGCGCAATGGCAGCCAACACAACAGAACCACCTGTAGGCGCTTCTACGTGTGCATCTGGCAACCAAGTATGCACTGGCCACATTGGAATTTTTACTGCAAATGCAGCAAAGAAAGCCAAGAAAATAAGCACTTGTACATTAAGTGGCATAGGTAAGTTGTAGTAGTCGATAATCTCGAAACTGCCCGTACTATGAAACAAAAAGATAAATGCAACCAACATCAATAGTGAACCAAGCAGCGTATACAAGAAGAATTTTACAGTTGCATAAACTCTATTTGGCCCGCCCCAGATACCAATGACCAAGAACATTGGAATTAGCATCGCTTCCCAAAATACATAATATAGGATTGCATCCAACGCACTAAACACACCAATCATTAAACCACTCATAATTAGGAAGCATGCCATGTACTGCGCAACACGTTTCTCTATCACTTCCCAAGCAGCAATCACAACAATAACCGTTGTAAAACTTGTCAGCAAAATAAGCGGTACTGCAATACCATCGGCACCTAAGTGATAATTGATATTAAAAGAAGCTATCCACCTAAAACCTTCTTGAAATTGAAAGCCACCATCTGCAAAATTAAAGTGCGTATAGAGTGGAACCGTCACCAAAAAGCTAACAATACTACCTGCCAGCGCTAACCAGCGTGTGGTACAGGGCTTATTATCATTAGCCGTAAGCAACACTATGACACCTGCCAATACAGGTATCCAGATAGAAAAACTTAAAATATGCTGGGTAAAATATTCAACCATTTTCTTTTTATACTTTTGTAAAGAAGGTAAGCATTAGGAACACGCCAATAATCATGGCGAATGCATAGTGATAAATCAATCCTGTTTGCAGTTTACGCATCACACCAGACAATTTACCAATCAAATTTGCGGTGCCGTTAACCATGCCACCATCAATTATCTTAACGTCACCAATTTGCCAGAGCTTGTTACCAATAAAGCGTGATCCTGCGGCAAACACTCGATCATTAAAGCTATCGAAGCCATACTTATTCTCAAGAATATAATAAATAAATGAGAATTTCAGTTGAATTTTGGCAGGAATATCTGGACGCTTAATATAAAAGAACCATGCCAGAATTACTCCGGATGCAGCTAACACGAAAGGCAGTGACATGAATCCGTGCAAAGCCATACCCACAGATGAATGAAAAATAGTGTGCCAATGATGAGTCAGCTCATGCATTGCTGGATGCGATGCTGCATCAACAAAAATGACGCCTTTAAAAAACTCACCAAAAAGCATCGGTTCTACAGCAAAATATCCAATGATCAATGAGGGTACTGCCAATAAGATCAACGGCAACTTAATAACCCAACCCGGTTCATGCGGATCATCGGTAGGAGAAAGTCCGTGATGATGAGCATGATCATCACCATGATGTGCATCATGCTTTACTACACGCCATTTTTCAGAACCGTGGAACACAAGAAAATACATACGGAAACTGTAAAAAGCTGTAACAAATACACTGGCTAATACTGCAAAATATGCAAAACCGCTACCAGAAATAGTCGAGAATTTTGCTGCCTCAATAATGCTATCTTTAGAATAAAAGCCTGATAGAAATGGCGTACCAATAAGTGCTAGAGACCCTATTAGCGACGTAATCCATGTGACAGGCATATATTTTTTCAAATTACCCATATTACGGATATCTTGATCATGATGCATGCCCATGATTACAGAACCCGCACCTAGGAATAATAATGCTTTGAAAAAAGCATGCGTCATTAAGTGGAATATTGCTACAGAATAAGCGGATGCACCCAATGCAACGGTCATATAACCTAGCTGTGAAAGTGTGGAGTAAGCGACAACACGCTTGATATCATTTTGGATAACGCCTAAGAAACCCATAAATAAAGCCGTGATACTTCCTATAATCATCACAAAGGATAGCGCAGTTGAAGACAATTCAAATAATGGTGACATCCTAGCTACCATGAAGATACCAGCTGTTACCATTGTCGCCGCGTGAATCAGTGCAGAAATTGGTGTTGGGCCTTCCATCGAATCAGGAAGCCAAACATGCAATGGCACTTGCGCTGACTTACCCATTGCGCCAATGAACAACAAAATACAAGTTACCGTCATTAACGACCACGAACTGTTGCCAATCAGCGAAATTTGAGCATCAGCCATTTGTGGCGCTACTGAAAATACTGCAGCATAGTCCAGACTACCAAAGTGAAACAACACCAAACCAATCCCAAGTAAAAAGCCAAAGTCACCAACACGGTTCACCAAAAACGCTTTCAAGTTGGCGTAAATAGCAGTAGGTCGCGTGAACCAAAAGCCAATCAGCAAATAAGACACTAGACCAACTGCTTCCCAGCCAAAAAACAATTGCATAAAGTTATTACTCATCACCAGCATTAACATGGCAAAGGTAAATAAGGATATGTAGCTGAAAAAACGGGCGTAGCCTTTATCTTCATGCATATAGCCAATGGTATAAATATGTACCATCAGTGAAACAAAGGTAACAACAACCATCATCATGGCGCTAAGGCGGTCAATTAAGAAGCCAATCTCAAGCGTAATGTTGCCACTCTTTAGCCATGTATATACAGCTTCATTAAACACATGGCCAGACATCGCGTCATTTAGCACGAATACAGATAAGACGAATGCTGCGCCAACGCCAAGTATAGTAATAATATGGGCGCTGGCTCTCGGTAGTTGCTTGCCAAATAAACCCACTACAATTGCAGCAAGCAACGGTAGTAATGGGATTGCTAAGTAAATTTGTTGCATGGTCATTATTGACTCTTATCCTTTTAAACTATCTAGCCTTTTAGTGAATCAAGGTCATCAACGTTGATGGTGCGCAGATTTCTAAACAACACCACCAAAATAGCTAAGCCAATCGCAGATTCAGCAGCAGCAACCGTCAATATAAAAAACACAAATACTTGCCCAGCAATGTCATTTAAGTAATGTGAGAAAGCAATAAAATTAAGATTAACCGCTAGTAGCATCAGCTCAATTGCCATAAGTAAAATAATCACGTTTTTACGGTTTAAGAATATACCAACAACGCTAATAGCGAATAACAAGGCGCCTAGCATTAGATAATGAGATAAGCCGACCATTATTTAGCCTCTCCATTTTTTTTAGGTTTGTCATTGCTTGCTGTATCAGTAAGTGACTCACTCTCATCTTCAAGCTCTACAACAGCATCCATTTTAATAATACGAATACGATCTGCTTTTTTCACTAACACTTGCTTTGCAGGGTCCATTGATTTGCTTTCTTTACGATCACGCAGAGTAAGTGCGATTGCAGACACTATCGCTACCAATAGCACCACTGAAGCCAGCTCAAACGGCAATAAATAATCTGTGTAAAGTACGCGACCTAGCTCTGCTGTATTACTGTAATCAGCTGGATGCGTCGGCGGAGCGAGTACCTTATCTGCACCAAAGTTACGCACACCTACAATCAGCATCATTTCAACAGCCATCATGCCGCCAATTGGCAATGCGACAGGCAGCGCGTTCCAAAAGCCTTCGCGTAATTTATCCAGATTAATATCCAACATCATCACGACGAACAGGAAGAGCACCATCACCGCACCCACATATACCAGCACTAGGGCAATTGCCAGAAACTCGGCCTCTAATAACAACCAAATACCCGCTGCGGTAAAAAAAGCCAGCACTAGGTAGAGTGCCGCATAAACGGGATTACGTGTAGTAATGACCCCTAAAGCCGCAACCAGCAAAATAATCGCTAGTGTATAAAAAACAATGTCTTGAAAATGTAAGCCGAAAAAAGTCATAGTATTGAGTGTTTATCTAATTAAAATGCTTATCTAAAGGCTTTATCAATTGTGCGGTCTGCGGCAATTTGTTTTTCATGTTTATCACCTACGGCTAGCAACATGTCTTTTGTGTAAATTAAATCACCACGTTGTTCGCCGTGATAATCAAATACACGCGTCTCTACAATAGAGTCCACTGGGCACGACTCTTCACACATACCGCAGAAAATACACTTAGTTAAATCAATGTCGTAACGCGTTGTGCGGCGTGTATTGTCTTCACGTTGCTCAGACTCGATGGTAATCGCCATGGCTGGGCATACCGCTTCACATAGCTTACAGGCAATACAACGCTCTTCACCATTTGCGTAACGGCGCAGTGCGTGCAAGCCTCGGAAACGATTAGATTGCGGTGTACTCTCTTCAGGATACTGAACCGTGATCTTTGGCGCAAAGAAGTAACGTCCAGTGAGCGCCATGCCTTTAAGCAGCTCAACCAGCATTAAACTTGATAGTGTGTTTTTAATTTTGCTTATCATATTATTTTATGGCATAACCTTTAATGGAACAAATACGCCCAAGGGGTTTGCATCATACCGCCCACAAATACAATCCAAACAATGGTGATAGGAATAAATACTTTCCAGCCTAAACGCATGATTTGATCATAACGGTATCTTGGAAAAGTTGCTCTAAACCATAAAAAGAAAAATAATAGGAATGCAACTTTCGCTAACAACCATAAGAAACTATCAGGTATAAATGACACTGGCGATAACCAGCCACCAAGGAACATAAGCGCAGCCAATGTCGCTACTAACCACATGTTCGCATATTCGGCCAAGAAAAATACGGCAAAAGCCATACCAGAGTATTCGACGTGGAAACCAGCAACAATTTCAGACTCACCTTCAGCCACGTCAAACGGCGCACGATTAGTTTCAGCTACTGCACTAATAAAATAGACAATAAACAATGGAAATAAAGGCAAGAAATACCAATGTAAGATTCCGCCAGACTGACCCATGACGATTTTGCCTAGATTAAGTGAGTTTGCACACATCAACACACCAACCAATGAAAAGCCCATCGCAATTTCGTACGAAACGATTTGTGCTGCAGAACGTAAGGCGCCTAAAAACGCATATTTGGAATTTGATGCCCAACCAGCAATAATCACACCGTAAACTGCCACAGATGTCATCGCCAAGATGTACAACAGACCAGCATCTACATTAGCTAGCACCATATTCAAGTCAAACGGTACAACAGCCCAAGCGGCTAAAGCTGGCGCAATCGCTAACACAGGTCCTAATAAGAACAGAGCCTTATTAGAAACAGTTGGCAAAATAATTTCTTTAAACAGTAACTTGATGCCATCAGCCAACGGTTGCAACAGACCAAAATAACCAACGCGATTTGGGCCAATACGCACCTGCATATAGCCGATGACTTTACGTTCAGCCAAAGTTAAATAAGCGACAGCCCCCATCAGTGGCGCAACAATGGCAACGATCTTGATTAGCGTCCAGCCTGTAAGTTGTACGGCAGGCCAGTAACTGCCAAATAAGTTTGCTAGCGTATCTAATATAGGTTGAAATATCGCCATTAGACACCCGCTTCCATCGTCACAGATTGATCACCTTGATTTTGAGTGGGCAAAAACTTTTCAACAGTAATATCACCCATCAAATCACCCAAACCAACAGTATCCTCATGCGCTGCAGCCACCCTGACACAACCCATGGCAACATGATTATCAAGACTAACTATGAGTTCTGCGCTACCTTTATCCTGTTTAACCAAAACACGGTCACCATCTACCAAACCAAGATCGGCAAGTTGTTTAGCGCACATACGAGCCATTGGTTTAATGTTGTATTTTGTTTTTTGCAATGGTAATGAACGACGCACAATAGGATCAGACTCATATTGCGGCACTTCACCAATCCGTTGTAAGCCATCATGCTTAATGTTAACTTCAATTTCAACTAATTCTTTTAAGTTATTGTTCAAGCTACGCCATACAACACTTGATGGTTTTTCTCCACCAAATATGGCATCTTTCACTTGCTCACTGGTCTCATAATCAAACCCTTGCAAACCTAATGTATTCGCCAACACGCGCAGCACTTTCCACGCTGGACGACACTCACCTAATGGTCTAGTCGCAGCAGTAAAGCTTTGTACGCGGCCTTCCATACTCATAAATGTACCTGAGGTCTCACTGAATGGCGCTATTGGTAATAATACATCCGCATTTTCCAAAGCTTGTGATTTAAACATTGTCAGTGCCACAACACACTCAGCTTTTTCCATCGCAGCTTTTGCTAATGCAGCATGCTGACAATCCAACTCAGGCTCTACATTAACCAGTAAATAAGCTTTACGAGGCACTTCCAGCATCGCACGCGCATGCATACCAGTACTATCAGGCATAACACCCATCAGATGCATACCTGTACTGTTTGCAGCAGCTGGCAAGATGCCGCCCTTTGCACCTGAAATGCCGCCAATAGCCTCAGCCAAGCTGTACATTTCAGTAAAACGCGGGTCGCTTAATGCCATGTTGCCGAGGAAAATACCTACTTTAGGTGAAATCAAGTCATAGCTCTCACCATGTCCAGCCAAGCTCTCGGCGATAGCTTGCGCATTTGGACGCACTTTAATATCTGCCAATAACTGGGTAAGTGATTTCGGCAAGCATAATGAAATGCGTTGCAGACCTGACATCGCCTTCAGTATTTGTGCGAGCACATTCACCATATCGTTAGGACGCACAACCACTTTATGCGCAACCCTCATCAATGGATCATTATCTAAAGGGCTCACCAATGACAACTCTGCACCTTTGGCGACAGCCTTGCGGAAGCGTTGTGCCAACAATGGGTGCTCATTACGCAAGTTTGAACCAATTACAATAATACGATCTAGCTCTTCAATCTCCTGGATATTGCAACCCATCCAAGGGGTACCTAAACGTTTACCATCAAGCCTGAAGTCAGTTTGGCGTAGACGGTAATCCACGTTGCCACAATTTAGGCCATTGGCTAACTTTTTAGCAAGATAGCCTTCTTCCATAGTACTATTTGGTGAGACTAAAACACCTAGCGCCTCACTACCATATTCATTGGTAATATCTTTAATTTGACCGGCTGCAAATTCCAACGCAGTTTTCCAATCAGTTTCGCGCCATTGACCCTTGTGCTTAATCATTGGCACTTTAAGACGATCCGGACTATTCAAACCTTCGTATGAAAAACGGTCGCGATCTGACAACCAGCACTCGTTAATAGACTCTTTGTCACGAGGTAATACACGCATCACTTTATTGTCTTTTACGTGTACTTCAATATGTGAACCCAAACCATCATGCGGTGCAATGCTTGGACGACGAGTTAACTCCCAGCTACGCGCTGAGTATCTAAATGGTTTGCTTGTAAGCGCGCCCACTGGACATAAGTCGATAATATTGCCGCTTAACTCTGAATTGACGCTTTTATCTACGTAAGCGGTAATTTCAGCATGCTCGCCACGGCCAACCATGCCGAGCTCCATCATGCCGCCGACTTCTTGCAGGAAGCGTACGCAACGCGTGCATTGAATACAACGCGTCATATCAGTACTGACTAATGGACCAATATTCTTATTGAAAACTACGCGCTTCTCTTCTGTATATCGAGAACCGCTTGTGCCATATGCTACGGCAATATCTTGCAGCTCACACTCGCCACCCTGATCGCATATCGGGCAATCTAGCGGATGATTAATTAGCAAAAACTCCATTACGCTTTGCTGTGCTTCAATAGCCGCTTTAGAGCGGGTAAAAATCTTCATACCATCAGCTACTGGCGTAGCACATGCAGGCAATGGTTTATTGAATTTCTCCACCTGCACAAGACACATCCGGCAATTCGCCGCAACGGACAGTTTTGGATGGTAGCAAAAGCGAGGAATCGCAATACCAGCTTTATCCGCAGCATCAATAATAGTGCTGCCGTGCTCTACTTTTAAAGCTTTACCGTCAATTTCAATATTCAGCATTATTGATGTTCCACCATACTCTTGCCATGCTGAATGTAATATTCAAACTCTGGTCTAAAATGTTTTATAAAACTTAATACTGGCGTTGCCGCAGCCTCGCCAAGTGCGCATATTGTACGTCCGGCGATGTTGTTACTTACATCGGTAAGCAAATCCAAATCTTCCATTTTCCCTTTACCGTTAACGATCCTATCAATCACACGGTAAACCCAGCCTGTACCTTCACGACATGGCGTACATTGCCCACAACTTTCTTCGTAGAAGAAGTAAGACAAGCGGTGCAAGGTTTTTACCATGCAAGTCGTTTCGTCCATGACTATCATTGAACCAGCACCTAGGCTAGATCTTGCTTTACTTAAACCATCATAATCCATCGTTGCTGTCATGATTGCAGACGCAGGTAACACTGCGGTAGATGGGCCACCTGGAATAACAGCTTTTAATTTACGACCTTTCCAAACGCCGCCAGTCATTGCTAGCAACTCACTAAATGGCATACCCATTTTCACTTCATAATTACCCGGCTTTTCAACGTGACCAGATATAGAAAATAGTTTAGTACCGCCAGAGTTTGCTACACCTAGCGCTGCGAATGCCTCACCGCCGTGCTGCATAATCCAAGGAATACTGGTATAGCTCTCCGTGTTATTCACGTTGGTGGGCTTACCAAATACACCATAGCTTGCTGGAAATGGTGGCTTGAATCGCGGTTGACCTTTTTTACCTTCGATTGACTCAATGAGCGCAGTTTCTTCACCACAGATATAAGCGCCATAACCATGCACCGCATACAAGTCAAAACAGAAATTGGTACCGAATAGATTCTCACCCAAATAGCCAGCCGCTTTAGCTTCATGTAAAGCAGCTTCAAACGTCTCGTAATCTTGCCAAATTTCGCCGTGAATATAGTTGTAGCCTACACGTGCACCTAAAGTATAAGCAGCAATCGCCATACCTTCGATAAGCTGATGCGGGTTATAACGAATAATATCGCGGTCCTTGAAAGTACCCGGCTCACCTTCATCGGTGTACAAACCAGATATTTTACGCCATCGAAATAACGCGGCATAAAGCTCCACTTAAGCCCGGTTGGAAAACCCGCACCGCCACGACCACGTAAGCCAGAGTTCTTAACTTGCGTAATAACATCGGTAGCTTTAGTTTTTTCAGTAACGATGCGCTTTAAAGCAGCATAACCGCCTAACTTGAGGTAGGTTTCCAAAGAGGCAGGATTTTCTTCAGTAAGGGTACGTAGACAAACCAACGTTTGCCCAGTCAAATCAGTCATTACTGGTTTTGTAGTATTGGCAGCCATTATTTCAACTCTTCCAAAATTGCATCTACTTTTTCAGTCGTTAAAAACTCATGCATTTGTGTGTTGTTAACATGTAGCAGTGGAGCGCCACCACAACAGCCCATACACTCACCCTCTTTAAGGCAGAACTTACCATCAGCGGTTACCTCATTGAAGCCCACGCCCAATTTAGATTTTAAGTGATCAACAATCACATCACTATCTCGCAGCATGCAAGAGATATTGGTACATACTGTAATCTTGTATTTACCAACCGGCGACAGGTCATACATATTGTAAAAAGTAGCAACTTCTAAAGCTGCAATCTCAGGCATACCTAGATATTGTGCAACTTCCGTAATACTTTCTTTTGACAACCAACCGCGCTCCGTTTGTACTATACGCAAAGCACTCATTACTGCAGCTTGGCGTTGGTCAGCTGGATACTTAGTCAGCTCATAATCAATTTTTTCTATCGCTTGTGGACTTAGCATGTTATCAATCAATTTTTATTAATTTAGTCTTGGACAATTGTAATAGTTACTATCTATCAATTTCACCAAATACGATATCTTGCGTACCAATAATCGCAACCAAGTCAGCAATCATATGCCCACGCGTCATTTCATCCAGAGCCGCCAAATGCGGGAAACCTGGCGCACGAATTTTCAACCTATAAGGTTTGTTTGCGCCATCTGAAACCATATAAATACCGAACTCACCCTTAGGATGCTCAACTGCAGCATAAGCCTCGCCAGCCGGCACATGAAAGCCTTCAGTAAATAACTTGAAGTGATGAATCAAATCTTCCATGTTGGTTTTCATACCTTCACGGTCTGGAGGAGCCACTTTATTATCACTGGTAATGACTGGGCCTGGATTCTTACGCAACCAATCTACACATTGCTTAATAATGCGATTCGACTGCCTGAACTCTTCCATGCGCACCAAATAACGGTCATAACAATCCCCATTGACACCAACAGGAATATCAAAATCCAAGTTTGCATAAACTTCGTAAGGCTGTGTTTTACGCAAATCCCACGCAATACCCGAGCCGCGCAACATTGGGCCTGTCATACCAAGCGCCAAGGCTCGTTCTGGCGTTACCACACCCACACCGACCGTACGTTGCTTCCAAATACGATTATCTGTCAGCAATGTTTCATACTCATCAACATAAGTTGGAAAACGATTGGTGAAATCTTCAATAAAGTCCAACAACGAGCCCTGACGATTTTTATTTTGCTCTTTGACAGTTTTAGCATTACGTAGTGGAGACACTTCATATTGCGGCATCTGTGTAGGCAAGTCACGATACACGCCACCTGGACGATAGTATGCCGCATGCATACGTGCACCAGAAACCGCCTCGTAGCAATCAAACAAATCTTCGCGCTCACGGAAGGCATACAAGAACACCGTCATTGCCCCAACGTCTAGCGCATGCGCGCCCAACCACAGCAAGTGATTAAGCACGCGTGTAATTTCATCAAACATCACACGAATATATTGAGCGCGAACAGGCACATCAACACCCATCATTTTCTCAATCGCCATCACATACGCATGCTCATTAGACATCATGGACACATAATCCAACCTGTCCATATAAGGAACAGATTGTAGATAAGTGCGATTTTCCGCCAACTTTTCAGTACCGCGATGCAACAAACCAATATGCGGGTCAGCGCGTTGAATCACCTCACCATCCAACTCCAACACCAATCGCAACACACCATGCGCCGCAGGATGCTGCGGACCAAAGTTCATTGTGTAATTACGAATTTCAGCCATGATGCGCTCCTTCACTGCGAATTACGCGCGGCACATTATTACGCTCGTCAATTGTTACAGGCTGATAAATGACACGCTTTTGCTCAGGGTCATAACGCATTTCAACAGAACCAATCATAGGGAAATCTTTACGGAATGGATGGCCAACAAAACCATAATCAGTGAGTAAGCGACGTAAATCCGGATGATTTTCAAACATTATGCCGTAAAGATCAAAAGCCTCACGCTCAAACCAGTTAGCCACAGGCCACAAGTCAACTAAAGTTGGTAAAATTGGAAACTCTTCATCCTGCGCAAATACACGCAAACGAACACGATGATTGAGTGTGACAGACAAAAAGTGACTCACCACAGCATAGCGCGAGCCATCAAACCCACCATTACCGTAATCCTGATAATCCACCCCACACAAATCAATCAACTGCTCAAACTTTAAACCTGCACCGTCACGCAACGTCTGACATACCAGCAAATAATCTGCCGCGGCGCACTCGATGGTAACCTCACCCAAAGCCAGCACTTGCTTGGTGATTTTTTCAGCCAGCGTAGCTTGCAAAGTACTTATTAATTGATTTAATTTAGCAGACATATTTTTATAGTGTGATTTTGCGCATTAGTGGGTGACAGTACATTAGCGAGCAATAGTATTCGTGCGTTTGATTTTATTTTGCAACTGAATAATGCCGTACAGAAGCGCCTCGGCAGTTGGCGGACAACCTGGCACATACACATCCACCGGCACAATGCGGTCACAACCACGTACTACCGCATATGAATAATGATAGTAACCGCCACCATTGGCACATGAGCCCATAGAGATTACCCAGCGCGGTTCAGCCATTTGATCGTAAACTTTACGCAAGGCTGGTGCCATTTTATTCACCAACGTACCGGCAACAATCATCACATCGGACTGACGCGGACTTGGACGAAACACGATACCGAATCGATCCAAGTCATAACGTGAAGCACCAGCGTGCATCATCTCCACCGCACAGCAAGCCAACCCAAAGGTCATAGGCCACAATGAACCAGTACGCGTGTAATTGATCACCGTATCCAGAGTGGTAGTAACAAAACCTTTTTCTAAAATACCTTCAATACTCATGACGCACTCAACCCTATTTCCATCAATCCCATTCCAAGGCACCCTTCATCCACTCATAGATAAAGCCGATAACGAGCACCCCTAAAAAGATCATCATGGCAACAAAGCCAAACAAGCCAATCTCTTTAAGTACAATTGCCCATGGAAACAAGAAGGCAATTTCCAGATCAAATAAGATAAATAAAATAGCCACGAGATAGTAGCGAACGTCAAACTTCATACGCGCATCTTCAAACGCTTCAAAGCCACATTCATAAGGAGAGTTTTTTGCGGAATCTGGCTTACTCGGAGAAACGAGTTTCCCCAACACAAGCGGCCCAACGCCAACGGCTAAGCCCACAAGAATAAACATCAATATTGGAAAATAATTTTCTAGCACTTGCTAGCCCCAAACGGAATTAGTAAAAATAGAAATTGCAAAATTCATCGGTAACAACACTTTAACCAAAGCGTCACCCATTAACATTTCAAACCAAACATCACGACATACCGCCAATGACACTCACGTCATTCCAATATATAGAATTGTAACCCAAGAACAACAGGCCTTGCAAAACATACTGCAACTTAATTTACCCTGTATTTAAAAAATTACTGATTACCAATAAAAACAATTGGAATATAATTTTCCAATGACCCTGCCATCAGATCAGACCCTACAAAAAATACAATTCTACGTAACCAGCAGTTACAACTGCGGCTATCTACCCAATCAACTCGCACAAAGCTTAATCGCATCCCCACAACATTTAATAGATGCAGACGCCTACAGTGACTTAATACAATTAGGCTTTAGACGCAGCGGAAAATTCGCATATAGGCCACATTGCGAACATTGCCAGGAGTGCATCCCAGTACGCATAGTTTTGCAAGACTTTATATCTAGTCGCAGCCAAAAACGCGCCCATAAACTCCACAAACAACTCACCACAGCCATACTACCTGTAGCATTTCACCATGAACACTATGCACTATATGCTAACTACCAAAAACTAAGACATCCCAATGACTTGGCTGATCTCGACAAAAAGCCTACTGATGATGACGCCGAACAGTACCAAAACTTCTTATGCCAAACTAATGTAGAAAGCGTACTTATTGAGTTCAGAGATAAGGGGCAGCTTAAAATGGTGAGCGTAATAGATATTGTGCGGGATGGAATTTCTGCTGTTTACACCTTTTATGATGCCACGGACACAAAAGCCAGCTATGGAACTTACAACGTATTGTGGCAAATAAATTGGGCCAAACAGTTAAACCTCCCTTATCTATACTTAGGCTACTTGATTAAGGAGAGCAAAAAAATGGCTTATAAACAAAAATTCTCACCCCAAGAAAAGTTAATCAACGGCGAATGGATTAAATAATCCTATTACATCAATCTAACCATGTAAAAAAATAGGTGTTAATTGGTTAAATCCAACAATGCTACAATCACACCTGTCAAATTTTTAGAGTAAGCCCGCTTTGAAAAAACTTGTAATCTTTGGTGTAGGCCTAATCGGCGGCTCAGTGGCGCTTGCCTTGAAAAAAGCAGGATTTACTACACAAATTGTCGGCGTTGGCCGCAGCCAAGAAAGCTTGCAAACCGCACTGGATTTGGGTGTGATTGACAGTGCAACCAGTAACGTTGCAGATGCCATGCAAGATGCGGATATGGTATTGATTGCCGCACCAGTCGCACAAACACCATCTATACTCGCAGCAATCAAGCCTCATCTATGCGCGCAAACCATTATTACCGATGCTGGCAGCACTAAGGGCGATGTACTGCACTGTGCCCAAGAGATTTTAGGCGAACGCAGCAATCAATTCATAGGCGGCCACCCCATTGCTGGCGCGGAGAAGAGCGGCGTTACGGCAGCTACCGATAATTTATACATCAATAAAAATGTCGTACTCACCCCGACTAAAAACACAAACCCTAGCGCGACGCTTGCCACAAAAAAACTTTGGCAAGACTGCGGCGCAAATGTGAGTGAAATGTCGGCCGAAACCCATGATGGTATTTTTGCCGCAGTGAGCCACTTGCCACATTTATTGGCGTTTGCCTTGGTTGATGACATTGCATCACGTGCCAATGCAGCACAACTATTTGGTTTTGCCGCCAGCGGCTTCAGAGACTTTACGCGCATTGCAGGCAGTCACCCCGAAATGTGGCGTGACATCAGCTTAGCCAATAAAGACGCTTTATTGAATGAACTAACAGCTTATCAAACTGAAATATCCACCTTAAAAACCATGCTGCAAAATTCAGATGGAGCAGGTTTACAAGCTTTATTCGAACGTGCCAGCCTAGCGCGTAATGCTTGGGCAGAATCCAAAAAGTAATCCCCAAAATATACAAAAATTGCATACTAAAATTAAAAACATGGAACAACTTACCCTCCCCCCAGCCAGCCTAGCCACTGGCAGCATTACATTGCCCGGCTCCAAAAGCATTTCAAATCGCACCTTATTACTCGCAGCGCTTGCCACGGGGACTACTGAAATCCGCGACCTGTTAGCTTCAGACGATACTTCACGCATGCTAGAAGCACTAGAGGCACTGGGCGTTAAGCTAAAAAACTTTGCCGAAAATGCTTGGCGCGTAACGGGTTGTGCTGGTAACTTTCCGAATAAAAAAGCCGACTTATTTCTTGGTAATGCAGGCACCGCATTTAGACCACTGACAGCGGCCTTGGCATTTTCAAATGGTGAGTATGCGTTATCTGGCGTGCCACGCATGCACGAACGTCCGATTGGCGATTTAGTCGATGCGCTAAGACTAGCTGGTGCGCAAATTGATTATTTAGGTAATGATAAATTTCCACCGTTAAAAATATCACCAGCCAAACTGGATTTAACACAACCGATTAAGATTCGCGGTGATGTTTCCAGCCAATTCTTAACTGCGCTATTGATGGCATTGCCACTCGCCCAGCAAGAAGCGACGATAGAAGTTGTTGGCGAATTGATTTCAAAACCCTACATCGAAATCACGCTCAATTTAATGGAAAAGTTTGGAGTGAGCGTACAACGCGAAGGCTGGCAACGCTTTACGATTGCCGCTAATAGCGCTTATACCAGCCCAAAAGAAATTTATGTAGAAGGTGATGCTTCAAGCGCATCTTACTTCTTAGCCGCTGGTGCTGTAGCGGGTAACGTACGCGTCGATGGCATCGGTCAACACAGCATTCAAGGTGATGTACGCTTTGCAGAAGCATTGAGCATGATGGGCAGCCAAATCAGTTATGGCGAAAATCATATCACAGCTAACAAGGCAGAAACACTGAAAGCAATCGACTTGGACTGCAACCATATTCCAGATGCCGCCATGACACTCGCAATTATCGCGTTGTTTGCACAAGGCACGACTATACTCAGAAACATCGCCAGTTGGCGCGTAAAAGAAACAGACCGCATCGCTGCAATGGCAACCGAATTACGCAAGGTCGGTGCAATTGTCGAAGAAGGTGCGGATTACATCAAAATCACGCCGCCAGCAGCACTCACGCCGAATGCGGTGATTGACACCTACGACGACCATCGTATGGCGATGTGTTTTTCTTTAGTTTCTTTGGGTGGTGTGCCCGTCATCATTAACGACCCGAAATGCGTCAATAAAACTTTCCCTGATTATTTCAATAGCTTCGCACAGGTTGTAAAACCATGAGTGGCGCTACAACACTCGTACCAGTCATTGCTATCGACGGCCCTTCTGCATCAGGCAAAGGCACGGTTGCACAACTGGTAGCCAAGAAACTGGGCTTCCATTATTTAGATTCTGGTGCGCTGTATCGCATTGTGGCACTGGCGGCTCACACGCAAAACATCCCTTGGCATGATGCAGCAGCAGTCACAGCATGCGCTAAAACGCTTTCCATTCGGTTTGAGGGTGATAAGGTCTTATTAAATGGTGAAGATATCTCAAACGATATTCGCACTGAAGCGATGGGCAAAGGCGCCTCTCAAGTAGCAGTGCATGCCCCGCTAAGAGCCGCACTGATTGATTTGCAGCATAGTTTTCGCCAAGCACCAGGGCTGATTGCGGATGGCCGAGATATGGGAACGGTCATATTTCCTGACGCTGAACTAAAAGTCTTTCTGACAGCTTCAACCGAAGTGCGCGCC
>DAIDAH010000080.1 GCA_027310735.1 Methylotenera sp.
ATCTGGTTGTCGTGCGAGCACTTGTTGTGGCGTTACGATGCGGTCTTTTGCGCTGTGAAAATGACTGAGTTCTGGAAAGCAATCTACGCCACCTGCGATCTCTATCAGCTCCATTGCCCAACGGATGCTGCACATCATGGGTTCATCCCACTCTTCAAAATACACGATTGGTCTTACGGATAAACGGTTTGCAATTATTCGTGCTTGGCTAATGTTGTTTTCAAGTTCGGCAATGAGCCTATCAGCCTTATTTGATGCGCCTACCAGAGCCCCTGTTGTGGTAATCATATTCAACACTTGTTCAATGGAGCGCTGGTTAAAGATATGCACTTCAATGCCTGCGCGAATAAGTGACGCAGCGATGTCTGCTTGCAGGTTGGAAAAGCCAATGACTAAATCAGGCTTTAGTTCCAGTATCTTATCTATTTTGGCGCTGGTAAAAGCCGCGACTTTTGGCTTCTCGCGGCGGGCGATGGCAGGGCGTGTGGTAAACCCTGATATGCCGACAATGCGGTCTTGCTCGCCGAGCAGATACAGAACCTCGGTGGGTTCTGTGGTCAGGCACACGATGCGTTTAGGGAATCTTATTTTGTAGCATCCCAGCTATTTTCCATCACCATGTCGGTTAATGGCTTTGCTATTTTCCAGCCAGTTTCCACTAGCATGGGTTCTTTATAAAAGCTGTTGACGTGGCCTAGACACAGCACAGCAATCGGTTTGGCATCTTTAGGCATGTTGAGTAACTGTGCCAATTTAAGCGGATCAAAGATTGATACCCAGCCCATGCCTAGCCCTTCTGCACGGGCGGCCAGCCACATGTTTTGGATAGCGCAACTGACGGAGGCTAAATCCATTTCAGGTAATGTTCTGCGCCCGAAGACCTGCTGTTCGCGGTTGTCGCATAAGGCGACAACGAGCAGTTCGCCACTATCTAAAATGCCTTCGACTTTTAGCCGTAAAAACTCGGCCATACGCGCGGTGTTTTCATATTCGCCAATGGCTTGTGCGGTTCTAATGCGCTCTTCATCTACCATTTTATGAATGCTTAGGCGTGTATTCGTATCGGTAATTCTGATAAAGCGCCATGGTTGCATTAAGCCCACGCTGGGTGCATGGTGCGCGGCTTGTAGAATTCTTGTGAGTATTTCAGGTGCAACGGGTGTTGGCAGAAAATGGCGCATGTCGCGGCGCTCTTCAATTACGCGATAAACAGCGGCGATCTCCGCATCAGAGTAGCGGTGCGGATTCATGCTGAGAATAACCTCGCGGTTGCGCTTAAATTCGATGGGAAGTAAAAGTGCAAAAAGCTCGCAGTGATGCTGCCGTGTTGATAAATGGCTTCACCTTGCCCATTGCGGCTAGTGGAGCCTTGAAAAGCCACAGCCAGCGGCGTATTGAACAGTCCATAATGAAACGTATGCGCGCTCATCGCGCCATCTGGCAACGTGACGTGCTGTGTGCCCAAGCCTTGAAAGCGAGCTTCGATTTGGCAACTACCAGTTAGCAAGCCAAAGGTGGGGGTGCCATTAATGGATTCTGATAACGCCATCATGCCGCCACACTCGGCAAGAATGGGCTTGTTCGCATGAAAAGCGTTTTGCAGTGCTGCACGCATGGCGCTATTGTTGCGGATCTGCTCAAGATGTAGTTCAGGGTAGCCGCCGGGCAACCAGTAGGCATCGGCTTTTGGTAGGGCATTGTCGTGAATTGGCGAAAAAAAGCATAGCGTTGCGCCCATCGCAATCAAGCTATCCAAGTTGGCTTGGTAGATAAAGCAAAAGGCTTCGTCACGCGCAATGGCAATGGTCTTGCCAGCCAACAGTGCTGGCGTTGCCGACACGACTGGTTGGTTGAATGTCACCAGAGGCGGTAAAGGCAGTTCGCCAGAGCTGGCTAAGGCAATCGCTGCAGCTTCGACTCTGGCTTCCAGATCATCAATCTCATTGGCGCGGAACAAGCCTAGATGCCTCTCTGGCAGCGCAAAGCTTTCGACTCTATGTAATGCGCCAAACCAGCTTAAGTGTTCAGGTAAGCTCTCGCGAAGCATGCGGGCATGGCCGGTGCTGCCGACTTTATTGGCTAACACGCCCGCCGGTTTTAATTCTGGCTTGTAGGCCAATAAGCCAGAAGCGACCGCGCCAAAGGTTTGCGCCATGCCACTCGCGTCAATGGTGAGGATGACTGGCAGGCCATAATGCACTGCAATGTCCGCGCTGGACGGTGTGCCATCATACAAACCCATGACGCCTTCGACGATAATCACATCGGCCTCAAGCGCCGCGTTATATAAGCGCGACAGGCCATCTTGCTCGCCGCACATGCCAAGGTCTAAGTTATAGACGGGCTGACCAGTAGCGGTTTCGAGCACCATCGGGTCAAGAAAGTCAGGTCCGCATTTGAATGCGCGCACGTTCAACCCACGGTTTTTCCAAGCTCTCGCTAGCGCCGCGGTAGACAGAGTTTTGCCTTGACCAGAAGAGATGGCGGAAATGAGGACCGCGGGGCAGGTGATGTTCATGTCAACACTCTCTTAACATGCAAAATTCTAAACAAGACAAGGCGCGAGATGTATTTTTGCGCGCAGCATATGCGTTATATGTAAGCGATAAAATGGATTGAGTAACGCAGTATTGTGACATACGACTTTTCAAGCACTGTTTAGTGCTTAGAAAATCGGAGTGCCTGTGGTGCGAAGATTGCATGTTAATTACCACTCAATGCCAGGCATGGCCTGCACACCATCCTTAAAAGCATGTTTAACCAGATTAATCTCACTGACTGTATCGGCAATCGCAATTAAACCTTCAGGTGCTCCTCGACCAGTAATCACCACATGCTGCATGACTGGCCGCGTCTGTAATGCAGCACAAACCTCGTCTATGGTCAGCCAGCCGTATTTAAGTGCATAGGTAAACTCATCCAGAATGACCACGTTGATGGATTCATCCTGCAAATAGCTGCACACCAGTTCCCACGCTTTTCGTGCTGAAGCTAAATCGCGTTCAGCATTTTGTGTTTCCCACGTGAAGCCATCACCCATCACATGCCAAGTGAGGTTGGCATTGGCACGAAAAAAAGCCTCTTCACCCGTGTCAGAACGACCTTTGATGAACTGCACCACTGCTGCTCTCATGCCGTGGCCAAGCGCACGCGCAAGTAAGCCAAAGGCTGCGGTGGATTTGCCTTTGCCGTTGCCGGTGTGAATTAGCAGTAGCCCTTTGGCGGTTTGGGCCGACTCTATTTTTGCATCGACTACCGTTTTCTTGCGCTGCATGCGCGCAAGGTGGCGTGTTTTTTTTTCGCTATCGGCCAAGATTAGGCTTTAGCGCCGTGTGTCGCATTTACCAATGCAAACGCGACATGCACTACTAATGCAGCCCCTAACCAAAATGCAATGCCTTCTAATTGTTGCGGAAAGTATTTTACTAATCGAGTGCCAAATTCAGCTAAAGTCGGCTCAGTATAGCGACCACCGAAGAAGTAAAAGCCACCGCTAGAAAATAATTCGCTCAGAGCTGCACCTAGAGCCACACTACCTGTGAGCGGTGCGAGAGCGGTCAAGCTAAAGCTGTAATGTTTAGCTGACCAACGGCCTGTCAGCCACATTGAGCCATAAGCCGGAATTAAAAATCCGTAAGCCGGCGTTACGCAAAAACTGTTCACGCCACCAAAAGTGATAGCAGAAAAATCTAAGCCAGCACATAGCGCAAGTAAGGCTGGAAATGCCCATTTTGGACGCAAATATAATCCGGCTAGAAAAAATACTGCCAAAGAAGCGCTTGGTAAATTGTTGATAGAGGCGAAGTGGTGGCCGCGTGTCGCTACTAAAAGCAACGTCAATACAACGCCGATGATAATTTGATTGGTTCTAGAAAGTGTAAGCATTTGAGGTTGATTCTCCGCGCGAGTTAAGTGTAAATAGCTAGTTTAAACGTCTAGCCTGAATTTTGACAGCTATGCCGGCATTACGCCAATATAGCTGCCGGTAAATTTATTAATTATGGCTGCATTTGGTAACGTAAACCAACAAATACGTTAGCGCCTGCAGTGTTATATGGATTGGAAGTTGCCGAGTTGCCGGTGTAGGACAGTACATAGTCTTTATCTAGCACATTATTGGCACGCGCTTCCAGCTTCCATTCCGGATTGATGCGATAGTTTGCTGTTAAATTCAACAATGTATAGCCCCCCATTCTTTTGGTATTTGTCGCGTTGTTATAGCGGACTGAAGCTCCTGTTACTTCTGCACCCCATTGAAAGTTGCCTATAGCGTGCAACAAGCTAAGTGCACCATAACGATTGCCTCTGCGGATAAGCAGCATTTCAGTTTTGTCATCGCGTGGGGATTGTATGGTCAGGTTGCCGTTTAAGGTTAAGTTGTCACTGATGTTCCAGCCGCCATCAAATGTGGCACCCACAATTTCAACTTGACCGACATTCACAGGACAAAATCCTGAAAGTGTACAGCCTGCTGTTGCTGGGCCAGAGAATGCGATTAGATTACTGATTTTGTTATCAAAAATCGTGATGCCTGCGTGTCTGCTATCCGTTGCATATTTCACGCTGGCTTCTACATTTTTAGATTGTTCTGGAATTAGGTTCGCATTGCCAAACCCAGGGTAGTACAGTTGGTTGAATGTCGGGGCTTTAAATGCCGTGCCATAGTTTGTAGCAATGCGCCATTCTGGGGTGATGCGGTATCCATAACCAATGCCACCCGTGGTGTGACCGCCATACTGTGAGTTCTCGTCATTTCTTAGGCTAAATTGAAATGCATGTTTACCTATCTCGGCTAGGTAGCTCGCTAAATAGCCATTGTTATCACGGGCTTTGACTGTGTAGTTTGTGGAGCCGCTTACTTTTTGTTCTAGGCGGTCATATGCCAAGGTAAGCGTACCTACAGGCAGCTTGATGTCATTTTGCCATGTATATTGAAGTTGATCGGTTTTGAATAAACTGATGCCAGTATTGCTATGGCTGTCTGAATCGTCTATACCTTTACCCAGCTTCAAGGTGCTGAGCCAGGCATCCGTGAACTGATTGCTGCTGGTCAGCGCATAGCTTTGCAGGGTTTCATTGCCAAAGTCATCAAAGTTATTGCCATCAAAACTGCTATGCCCTTTACTGGCAAAGTACTGTAGACCAAGCGAATGGCCTGGCGCAAATGTATGGTCAATGTAGGCAGCTATTCCTAAATTACGGTAACCGTCATTGTCTTTATCAATAGGTGTATTGGTTGCCAAAATGCGCTGGGCAGAAAACCCTGCGGTAGCAAAGCTGTTGATGTTGATTCCGTAGCGCGTATTTTCTGCGCCAGCACTAAAGCCAGCTTCAGCAGTTTTTGTATTGTAGCTACCAAATCCTGCTGCCGCATGAATGAGTGGTTTACCTGCCTCACCTTTTTTGGTGAAAATCTGAATCACGCCTCCAATCGCATCTGCACCATACAGGCTGGAAGCGGGACCACGTAGAATCTCGATTTTTTCAATTTGCGATAACGGAATATTTTCAAATGAAGTGGTGCCTAGCGTCGCTGAGTTAATGCGTAAACCATCAACCAGTACTATAAGGTGGTCTGCATTTGTGCCACGCAAAAATATGTTTGAGGCCTTACCTGCGCCGCCGCTGGTGTTGATTTGTACACCTGGCTGTGACTGCAGTAAGTCGGTGATGGAGCCTGCGCCAGCGCGTTCGATTTCTTCTTGGTTAATCACAGTAACATCACCTAGTACGCTATCACGTGATTGTGAAACGCGGCTAGCGGTAACTACGACATCGTCTAAATTGATATTTTCCGCAGCAAAAGCCGGTGAAGTAAACGCCAAGCTTATGAGGCTGGCAATGGTCGATTTTTTCATTGTATTTTCCCTAATCCGTACGCGACCCCGCGTGTAGATTCGTAGAGACTTAATTGATTTTGATGATTAAGCCTAGTTTGTAAAACTAGGAAATACAGATGAATGAGAATAAAAAAGAAGGCGCGGTCGACTTAACAACACAAATGCGCAGCCTTTGTTTACCGTCACCCCGCGGTATTTCCTAGCGTATTTGTTTTTAGGCCGGTCTCCGGGCTTGTGGACGTTAGGTTTAACCTTGTATTTAGGTTATTTAGCCTAGTGTTTTGCGCCTTCCCAAATCTCACCTTTTCTAGGCTTAAACTCAGTGGCATATTGCAAAACTACATTCACTTACCGTTGCGGGGGCAGCATAGGATTAGTCAAAACTTTAAGTAATTAAAGCAGTAACGCACCTATTTCCCAGTTTCACCTTGTTTGTAGAAAACAAACTTGGCACCTAACAACAATTGAGAATTATAGCGTTTATTTTGGATTTAGCGTGCGTTTTAGGATAATTTGCACAGACTAATACGTCATATGCGAGAGGTTGTGGTGCCAAAGTGTGTTTAATATTCGGGTTTAATTATCTGGCGCATGCTGTTTTGTGTAGCTTTGATCTCATCCAGCCTTGGCGTGTGTTGTGCTGAAAAGGCTGACTGACAGTTACATTTTTTTATAAATGACATGTTATTACGTCTAGCAAAATTGTATGTTATAAAACTACAATCTATAGTGTTCATTGGTAATTGATTGCTATGCGGTCGTATAGGTGTCATTTTTTACAATAATAGTTAAGCAATCGGGATTTGAAATGCCATTATTTCGTCTAATTATGGTCTCGGTTTTAGTGTCATTGTTAGGGCGTTCAGTTGCGTATGCTGCAGATGGTACTTCAGTAGAATCGCCGCTAAAAATTAACCTTGCTGATATTTTGGTCGTAGGTCAGCGCATGCGGCTGTCAACGGCACAGGAAATCAAACGCGAAAAACTTGAAATTGTTGATACTGTTGTCGCGGATGATATTAATAAGCTGCCGGATTACAGTATTGCCGAGGCGATGCAACGTATCACCGGCGTTCAGGTGGCTAGAGATCGCGGCGAAGGCTCTGCGCTTCAAGGTTTTTATGCGGCGAATAATGCACTCAATACGGGTATTACTATCCGTGGATTACCCATGGTGGAAACGTTATTCAATGGGCGTGAGGTGTTTACTGCAGGTGGTGGGCGCACTTTTAATTTTGCTGACATCCCAGCAGATATGGTATCGGCTATCAGTGTATATAAAACCTCTTCTGCTTCTCAGGTTGAGGGTGGCGTGGGTGGTTTGGTTGATTTGCGTACGCGTCACCCATTTGATTTTTCCGGGCGTAACGTGGTCGTCAGTGGTAGATTGATGAATGGTAGCCTTGCAGATAAAGCCCAGCCGCAAATTTCATTGCTAGCGAGTGACCGCTGGGATACTAGTTTTGGCGAGTTTGGTGCGCTACTGAATGTGGGCTACCAGAAACGTAGCTACCGTGAAGAATATGCGACTTCTAATACGACAACGGTTAATGGACAATCGCTACCGAGCTCATGGACGCAGGTTACGAATATTGGTGAACGTGAACGTATGGGTGTCAGCATCATCCTGCAATGGCGTCCAACAGATAAGCTGGAACTTTATGCCGAGTTACATCAAACGCAATTCAAGACGATTGAAGATGCTACTCAGCTTGCCGTTACGCAGACTTCAACTGCCAATGCTAGCAATATCGTATTATTTCCTGGCACCAATAATGCTTCTAGCGTTACTTGGGATAATGCGACTGTTTCAACGACAGGACAGTCGCGAGATACGATAGACCGCAATACACAAGTTGCGGTAGGTGGCAGTTGGGTAGGTGATGCGTTAACACTGAATACGGACTTGAGTTATACCCATAGTTATAACAATCTGACATATTCCGCGCTTAACTTGAGCGGTGCTACGGTCACTGGTTTTACGCATAATGTCGCAGGTTCTCCAGCTTCGGCTCATTTGACTAGCGGCAATCTTTTGAGTCTTTCGAACTTCACAACAGCAAGCTCTTGGTATGCAGCGGTGCCATTCGAGGGCGAGATGACGGCACTACAATTCGATGGTGAATACCAGTTGTCTGGCAAAGTGATTGATGCCTTGTCCGCAGGGGTTCGATATGCCGAGCGTAAGGCAGATGACAAGCTAGGCCAGATATCTGACTTTCCTTCAGTGTCTGGCGCTAACGCTGCCAATGCCTTACTGGTCAATAACTCACCAGACCTTGGTGGTTATCTGGTTGGTAATTCTGCCTTGACGCGTAATGTCGTCGCTTTGCGCCAATTGCTGGGTATTTCGGCAGCGTTGCCATCCAGTAATCCGTTAGGCACGTGGAACATTGAAGAGAATACTAAATCAGCCTATCTCATGGCTAAACTTAAATTAGCTGATTTGCCGCTGGATGGGAATGTTGGTGTGCGTGTGGTGCGCACGGATGAGTTCTTGCAAGGTTATCAAGGTGTTAGTAATGCAACTGCTTTACCGCTTAATATTGATCGGTCTGATATCGACACGATGCCAAGCATTAACTTACGTTACGAGCTGATGCCAGGCCTATACTTGCGCGGTGCGGCTTCAAAAACTGTAACGCGTCCGGATTTTAACAAGATGTCGCCGTCGCTTACCCTTAATCCGGGGAAAGTGCCGCCTATCGGTGGCGCGGGCAATCCTAATCTTCACCCCATGCGGGCCGACAATTATGATGTTGCACTGGAAAAGTACTTCAACAAAACCACCTCGGTTTATCTGACGGGATTTAAAAAGAATGTCGATGGTTTTATCTCAGATGTGACTACCCCGGAAACCTATGGCGGTATTACCTATGATGTCACTCGCCCCTACAATACTGGCACATCTGTTATCCGCGGGGCTGAGGTGGGCTATCAGCAGTTTTACGATTTTCTGCCGGGCTGGTTGAGTGGTCTTGGTTTGCAGGCAAATTACACTTATGTCGATAGTGATGTTCAGGGTAGTTCATTGCCGCTAGCGGGACTTTCACAAAACAGCTACAACATTATTGGTATGTATGAAAAAGGGCCTATTTCTGTGCGCGTTGCATACAACTGGCGTGACAAGTACCTGACTTCTATTTCCAGTGGAATTCCTGTGTATATGGATGCCTATGGCTGGCTGGATGCATCAGTGGGTTATCGTTTCACAGACAAAATATCAATCACTATCGAAGGTGCTAACCTACTTGGCACCAAGCGGAATTCTTACTATGGTGTAGAAACCCGCCCTCAGACAACTTGGGTTAATGATACTCAAGTCAGTGCTACAGTAACGGCTCATTTCTGATTGATGAGTACTTAGTATGACATTTTTCGCTACTAGGCGACTTTTGGGACTATCTGTAATACCTTGGTTGGTATTTGTGGTATTTAGTCTGAGCAACAATGCTTGGGCTAGCCCTGCATTAGATGTATGGCGAATCGAAGCCGTTTCAACACGGAATCTTGCGGAAAGTGATGCGCCTGCCGCCTATCAAAAAGCCGAACATTTAGAATACATGCTACCTGCTGAGGCGACGCCTATTGACCGTGCGCAGTTGTTGAATTTGTTGTCCCGTATTGAGATTTATCTGGCCTTGACTGATCGCGCGGCAACACATGCCCAGCAGGCATCGGATCTGGCTAGAAAGCATGCGGATCGAGTGGGGCAGGTTGAGGCGGATTTAAATATAGCGTTAATTGCAGTCAATCAGGGCCGATTAGATGCGATGGTGGCCGCTGTTACCGATGGCATGGAGAAGATTAATGGTATGGATCGGTCTGATCTGTTGGGCGAGGTGATGCTTCGAGTGGCCATGATGTACCGTCGGCAGAATTGGTTTGATGAGTCGGTAACCGTAACCATGCAGGCGATGGAAATAGCGCAGCGCAGCAACGATCCTGTTGCGCTGATTTATGCACATCAGGGAATGGCCATTTCATTTGATCAAAGTGGTCGTCAGCAAGAAGCGCGCGATCACTACTTGAAAATGCGTGAATTAGCGCGTGCAACGCATATGAGCCGGTTAGAAGCCGATGCCATCATTGGTTTAGGACGTGTGGATAGTCATCTTGGAAATTTGCCGGATGGGGAGCGACTCATCCGTGAGTCTATTGATATCTATCGCAAGAGTGGCAGCCCATTTAACGTTACTTTTGGTTTGTTTGCCTTGGCTGAGAATCTGGCTAATCAAGGGTATGTGGCGGCTAGCGTGACAGCGCTGGATAAAGCCGTAGTGATTTATGAGAAATATCCCAATAAAATCGGCCTGTGGTGGACATTAAGTGCACGTAGCAAGTATTACCAGTCGCTTAATCGTACTGATGCAGCAAGAGCGGATGTTGAACGTGCTTATATGCTTGCCAAGCAAATTGGTTTTCCGCTTTATTTGAGTGAAAGCGCAAAACGCATGGCGGCGATTGCGGCAAGCCGGGGTGAGCATCGGCGCGCTTACGAACTGCTCTCTGAGGCGGATGCTATGTCGGCACAAGCTGCTCGAGAAAATGTTCGTGCGCGTATGTTGGAATTGGCTAAACGCTACAAGTCTGAAAGTAAGCAACGTGAAATCAATGCGTTGAGCCTGCGTAATGAGCGTCAGGCCAATGAAATTCATCGGCAGAGTCTGCAGTATCGTTGGTTAACCACACTAGTGGTTGGTGGGTTTTCAGTTCTTTTAATTACAATTTTTTTTCTACTGCGCTTACGGCGATCTCATCAGCAACTTCAACGATTCCAAAATCATCAGCAAGCCATTCTAGATGCGATTCCTGACTTGCTATTCGAGCTTGGGTTGGATGGCCGTTATTATGACTGTCATGCATTGCATCCTGATTTGCTTGCTGCACCGATACAAGAACTGCTTGGTAAAACGGTGTTTGATGTCTTGCCGCAAGGCATGTGTTGGTTTGAGCTGTCCATTGCCCGTAAGGCTATGGTTGGTACGGAAACAGCGCGATTTATTGTGCTTTCTCGCGATATTACGCAGCGTAAGCAATACGATATGCTAGAAAAAGCACGTCTGG
>DAIDAH010000081.1 GCA_027310735.1 Methylotenera sp.
TTGACAGACCATACGCCAAAGCCACTATTGCAAGTTGGCGGTAAGCCGCTCATTGTTTGGCATTTGGAGCGTTTAGCCCGTGCGGGCTTTACAGAGATTGTCATTAATCATGCCCATTTAGGTGCACAGATTGAACAAAGCCTCGGTAATGGTAGTCAGTGGAATGTGTCCATTCAATATAGTCCAGAAGCCATTGCGCTGGAAACCGCGGGTGGCATTGCTAATGCCCTGCCTTTATTGGGTGACGCGCCCTTCCTGGTGGTGAATGGCGATATATTTATCGATATTGATTTTTCGCCACTTAAACTACATGCACCTAATCTTGCGCATTTGGTGATGGTGGATAATCCGCCGCAACACGCACAAGGTGACTTTGCGCTGGTAGGCAAGCAATTGATGCCTGAAGGCGAAATAAAATTGACTTTTTCTGGTGTAGGTATTTACGAACCGAGCTTGTTTGCGATGATAGAAAAAGGCCAGCCAGCCAAGCTAGCCCCCATTTTGCGCGCGGCAATGCTTAAACAACAGGTGTCCGCTGAACATTATCAAGGTGAGTGGCACGATATCGGCACGCCGGAGCGGCTACAGCGCTTAAATCAGCAATTACTGGGTAACTCTAATTAGCAAAAAAATGGTGTAACTATGTCCGATATGCAAGAACTTAAAAACCGTCGTCAGCAATTGATGCAAACAATGGATGTCGGCATTGCCGTAATCCCTACTGCGCCAGAGGCGATTCGTAATCGCGATAGTCATTACCCATACCGATTTGATAGTTACTTTTACTATTTGTCAGGCTTTAAAGAACCTGAGTCTGTATTAGTGTTGATTGCAGGCACCACGCCTAAAAGCATCTTGTTCTGCCGTGATAAAGACATGGAGCGTGAGATTTGGGATGGCTTTCGCTATGGCGCAGATGCCGCTCGTGAAGCGTTAGGCTTTGATGAGGCTTATTCAATCAGTGAGCTAGATGCAGTCATGCTGAAACTATTGGCTAATCAACCAAAGTTGTTTTTTAGCTTGGGCGATAGCGCAGCTTGGGATGCACGCGTGACAGGTTGGCTGAATAGCCTACGCAGTCAGGCTCGAAACGGTGTGAGCGTGCCCGATGATATGGTTGATGTGCGCAAACTGGTAGATGAAATGCGTTTGTATAAATCACCTGTGGAGCAGGCCATTATGCGCCGCTCTGCGGATATTGCTGCTGCTGCACATAATCGCGCCATGCAATTTACCAAGTCTGGCATGATGGAGTATGAGGTCGAAGCGGAATTTCTGCATGAGTTCTATCGCAAAGGTGCGCAATCGCCAGCGTATACCAGCATTGTTGCTGGCGGCGCTAATGCTTGCACTTTGCATTACAACGCCAATAATACACAACTCAATGCTGGTGACTTATTGTTGATCGACGCGGGTTGTGAGCTAGATGGCTATGCGTCTGACATCACACGTACATTTCCTATCAATGGAAAATTCAGCGCGGCACAAAAGGATGTTTATGAGTTGGTGTTAGCGGCGCAGTACGCAGCGATTGCAAAAGTCAGCCCACAACAACATTGGAATGCGCCACATGAGGCCGCGCTCGACGTGCTGATTCAGGGCTTTATCGATTTTGGCTGGTGCAAAGGCAGTAAAGATGCGGTGTTAGAGAGTGGCGCTTACCGACAGTTTTATATGCATCGCACTGGGCATTGGTTGGGTCTGGATGTGCATGATGCTGGCGAGTACAAGGATAAGCAAGGTGATTGGCGGATATTGTCACCAGGTATGGCCTTGACTGTGGAGCCGGGTTGTTACATTCGTCCGGCTGATAATGTAACCAAAGACTTTTGGAATATCGGCATTCGTATCGAAGATGACGTTTTGGTCACGCAGCAAGGTTGTGAAGTGATTACTGCTAAAGCCGTGAAAACGGTGACGGATATTGAAGCTTTAATGAAAGCTAATTAGTTGCAAGACGCGCTTAAAAATACGGGTAATATTGTCATCGTCGGTGGTGGCCCGGTGGGTGCTGTACTGGCGTTGCTGCTGGCTAAGCAAGGCATTGCCTGTACGGTGCTGGAGGCGCGTAAGCAGGGAGCCGCATTTACGGAGAGTCGCGCTTTGGCGCTGTCGTTTGGCAGTCGCCGCATTCTTGAGAGGCTAGGCATTTGGCCGCAACTCTCACCACGTGCCACTGCTATCAATACTATTCATGTTTCGCAAAAAGGCAGTATCGGACGCAGTGTGTTGCATGCGCATGATTATCAGCAAGAAGCGCTCGGTTATGTGTTGTCTTACGGCGCATTAAGTGAGGCTTTAGATACTGCACTTGCTGAGCAGCCAGAAGTTAACTTTATCTTCGAGGCCAGCGCTGAAACCATTACCCACAATACAACCCAAGCCAGTGTGACTTATTCGCACCAGAACCAATCTCACACACTTGATAGCACATTGCTTGTGCTGGCAGATGGTGGCCGTAGTTTAGATGAAATTGCCGGTTTAACGCGTGAAACCAAAGAGTATGGCCACGATGCGCTGATTACAAAGGTGCGTGCTGAGTTGCCACACAATAATATCGCTTATGAGCGATTCACTACAAACGGCCCGATGGCATTGCTGCCTAATGGTGAGCGTGATTTCTCATTGGTATGGACAGGTAGAAAAGATTTAATAGAGCCGTTGTTAACACTAAGTGACGACGCATTCTTAGCGCAGTTTCACGCCCAATTTGGCGACAGAGTTGGGCGCTTTTTAAGTGTAGAAAAACGCATGTGCTTTCCATTAAGGCTATCACAACTCAAAACGAGCAATACTCAGCATCTAGTGGTAATCGGAAACGCAGCCCAAACCATGCATCCTGTGGCAGGACAAGGCTTCAATGTAGGATTACGTGATGCAGGGGCTTTAGCAAAGCAGATTGCTATTACACCTGTACTGGAATTAGGTTCAAGTGAGATGTTGGCAACCTATCAAACAAGCCGTAAAACAGATACTAGAAATGGCTTACTGTTTACAGATTTTTTAGTAAATATCTTCTCTAACGATATTCTAGGCATGCCTGCATTAAGAAGCACAGGCTTAGGTTTATTTGATTTATTGAAGCCAGTAAAAAAGCATCTGGTAAGCAAAATGAGTTTTGGTAAATGACAAATAAAAAAGCTAATATACATTGCGACATTACCATCGTAGGCGCCGGTTTGGTCGGATTAGCTGCGGCAGTTGCGTTGCAGCAAGAAGGTTATGCCGTGACGTTGGTAGACGCTCAACATCCTATTAATTCTAGCGAAGAACTAGATGCCAATAGCCAAGATGTTACGCAAAACTGGGATCAGCGAATTTACGCAATCAGCCCCAGAAATGCACTATGGCTAACTAGTTTAGGTGCATGGCCGTTGCTGGACTCTACGCGCATCTGCAAAATGCAGGGCATGGAAATTTGGGATGATGCAGCGCAAGAACCTCTGTCATTATCGGCTGACGATGCCAACGCAGAATACCTTGGCTTTATAGTCGAAGAAAAAGCCTTAAAACAGGCCCTCTCGCAGCGTGCAGAGGCTCTGAGAGTAGGTACTTACTTTGCATCACCATGCGCTAATCTTAATATAAGCGGGCATCAAACAATATTGCATTTAGCAAACAATCAAGTGATAGAAAGCGAACTACTATTAGCTGCAGACGGTGCCAACTCATGGGTGCGTCAGCAAATGGATATTGCGGTACAGGAAAAACCATATCATCAAACCGCTATTGTTGCGAATTTTGTGGTTGAGAAATCACATGCCAATATCGCCAGACAATGGTTTACACAAGATGCTACCGGCGAAAGCTACATCATGGCTTGGCTACCCTTACCAGATAAAAAAGTTTCTATTGTATGGTCTGTATCTACGCAATATGCAGAAACTTTGCTAAACCTCACAGACGCAGAGTTTACCGAACAAGTAATGGCCGCAGGAAGTCATCGGCTAGGTGAATTTAAGCTACTGGACTCTCCCACAGCATTTCCACTTATCCTCAAAAAATCGGACGTATTTACGCAAGATTGTGTTGTACTAATTGGCGATGCAGCACACCGCATTCACCCTATGGCTGGGCAAGGTGTGAACTTAGGCTTTAGAGATGTTATGGACTTGCTGGAAATATTAAAAACAAAAAGTCCTTATCAATCCGTGCATGATAACAGCCTGTTAAAACGCTATACACGGATAAGAAAGGCCGATATGCTCAATATGCTTATGCTAACGGATGGCCTTTATTATTTATTTGAAAATCACCACCATACGCTGAAGAAAATTAGACAATGGGGGTTTTTAATGGCTAAGTCCAAAATTGCAAAAAAAACGCTGGTAGCAAACGCCATTGCACTTTAATGTATGGCATTAAGTAAAATTAAAACGAACGAAGGAAAATTAGTATGAAGAACAATCGTAAGGCGGCTTACAGCATGTTACCTACAGTGAGCACGCTGAAAAAGTTAGTAGGCTTCACATTATTAAGTGCATTTGCAGTAACAGCAATGGCTGATGAAGCCAGCGTCAAAAAAGCGATAGAGGTTGCCTACCCAAAGTTTAAAGTAGAGAGCGTGACCAAAAGCGGATATGCCGGACTATATGAAGTATTCATGGGCGGGCAAATCATTTATACCGATGAAAAAGCATCATTTTTGATTGCAGAAGGACATTTGGTTGATATAAAGACAAAAAAAGATATTACTGGCGAACGCATGGAGGAGTTGACTAAAGTGGACTTTGCAAGCCTACCGCTAGCGCAAGCAATTAAAGTGGTTAAAGGCAATGGGAGCCGAAAATTGGTAGTATTCTCTGATGTTGATTGCCCTTATTGCAAACGCCTAGAACAAAATGAACTGACCAATATCACAGATGTCACTATTTATACTTTTCTTTATCCGATTGCTAGCTTGCACCCTGATGCTGCAAATAAATCAAAGTTAATATGGTGCGCATCAAATCGTACGAAAGCATGGCAAGACTGGATTTTGAACAATCAGCTGCCTAAAACAACTGGCACTTGTGACGTTCCATTGGAAAAAGTAGGTGAGTTAGCAAGAAAAATCGGTGTTACAAGCACGCCAACCTTATTTTTTGCTGATGGAAAACGTATGTTAGGTGCTCAACCTCATCAGGAAATCGAGCGCGCATTAGATGTTGCATCAAAAAAATAGATATTAAAAAAACATATAATGTTGTCAAGAGGTGACCATTTTAATGGTCACCTCTTTTTAAATAAGCTTGCGTGTATTAGACGCAGAATCAAACAGGTTAGCCACCGACAACTTGCCCCAACTTGAAGATTGGAAGATACAAGGCAACAACCAGCCCACCAATTAGCGTCCCTAGTACAACCATTATTATGGGCTCCATCAAGCTTGCCATTGCATCAACAGCATCATCGACTTCAGCCTCAAAAAAGTCCGCAACTTTCCCCAACATAGAGTCCAATGCACCCGACTCTTCACCAATCGCGGTCATTTGCAATACCATATTTGGGAAGACATCAGCATTTTGCATCGCAACAGTTAAACTAGTACCAGTACTAATTTCACTTTGAATCTTCTTAGTCGCATCATAGTAAACACGATTGCCCGCGGCACCTGCAACAGAGTCTAAGGCTTCAACTAATGGCACACCTGCGGTAAACATAGTTGCTAATGTGCGCGACCACCTAGCAATGGTTGCTTTTCTAACCAATGGTCCAAATACAGGCGCCTTAAGAATCAACCTATCCATTGTGGACTGCATACTCAATGAGCGCTTCCATGTGTAAAAGAAAAACCACACCCCAAAACCAATTGAGCCAAAAATGGCCCACCACCACTGTACAAAGGCATCCGAAATAGCCATCACAACTAGCGTTGGCCCAGGCAAGTCGGCGCCAAAACTACTAAACAGATCCTTAAAAGCAGGAACTACAAAAATCATAATGACAGAAGTGATTACAAAAGCCACAACTACAATTGAGGCAGGATAAACCAGTGCAGATTTAATTTTTGATTTAATCCCAATGATTTTTTCTTTATAGGTTGCTAAACGATCAAGCAGTGTATCTAAAATACCAGCCTGCTCACCAGCGCCAATCAAATTACAGAAAAGTGTATCAAAATATAATGGGTACTTACGAAATGCAGCACTTAAGCTACTGCCAGTTTCAACATCAGACTTAATGTCACTTAGTAGTTTAGAAACCGCCGGATTGCTATGTCCTTTACCCACAATATCAAATGTTTGCAACAACGGCACGCCAGCCTTCATCATGGTAGCAAGTTGACGTGTGAAGAGCGTTACATCTTTATCTGTTACTTTACCTTTATTAACAAAACTACTTTGTTTTTTAACCTTGACCCCAGTAATGCCTTGACGTCTTAATGTGGCACTAACAAATGAGTCACCAGAGGCTTTCATTTCACCTTTGACTACTTTACCTTTTTTGTCTTTACCTTCCCAAAGGTAAGTCATCTCTTTTGTGGCTTTAGCATTAGCTGCCATAATAACGCCCTATATTAATTGCTAGGTTTATTGATTGAAGCAGAGAAAAACTACTCATTAGTACAAGCCTCCACCTCTGCAATCGAAGTTAGGCCTTGTTTCACTTTGAGCAACCCTGATTGCCGTAAATCTTTCACACCCTCAAGTTTGGCTTGGTCTGCGATGTCGTGCGCGGTGCCATTTTTCATAATGATACGGCTGATAGCATCGGTAATCGGCATCACTTGGTAAATACCAACTCGACCTTTATAGCCGTTATTACACATTTCACACCCCCCCTCTTTTGGCCCATATAACTGCCAAGAGCCATCCAAGTCTTCCTCTGTAAACCCCACGCCTAGCAAAGCCTCCTTTGGTACGTCTATCGGCTCTTTACAGCTTTTGCATAAACGTCTTGCTAGACGCTGTGCGGTAATCAGAGAAACAGCAGAAGCAATATTAAATGGCGCAACACCCATATTTAACAAGCGGGTCAAGGTAGATGGCGCATCATTAGTGTGTAACGTTGACAATACCATGTGCCCCGTAGACGCAGCCTTGATAGCCATATCTGCAGTTTCCAGATCACGAATTTCACCAATCATGATAATGTCAGGATCTTGCCGTAAGAATGATTTTAACGCAGCCGCAAATGTAAGTCCTTGTTTATCATTGACGTTAACTTGGTTGATGCCTGCAAGAGGAATTTCACAGGGGTCTTCTGCCGTAGCAATATTAACGTCTGGACTATTCAAAATATTCAAGCAAGTATAAAGGGATACAGTTTTTCCTGATCCCGTTGGGCCCGTAACAAGAACCAAACCATAAGGACGGCTTACCGCACTGAGCAACCGCTCTTTTTGGATGGGCTCATAACCCAGCGCTTCAATGCCAAGCGTAGCACTTGTCGGATCTAAAATCCGCATCACGATTTTCTCGCCATTGATTAACGGCAATGTACTTACCCGAAAATCGATAGTGCGCGTCTTAGATAACACCAGTTTCATACGACCATCTTGCGGTATACGCTTCTCAGAGATATCCATACTGGAAATCACTTTAATGCGCGATGCCAGTTTTTCTTTAATAGAAAGTGGTGGCTGGGTAATTTCACGCAGTATGCCATCTACCCGATAACGTACACGATAAAACTTCTCGTACGGTTCAAAATGCAAGTCAGATGCACCCATGTTGATTGCATCCAAAAGCATTTTATTCAAGAATCTGACTACCGGTGCATCGTCAACCTCTTGGGTTTGCGCCTCATCATCTTGAACTTGCGCCTCATCATCACCTAAATCGTAATCATCACTAACATTAAGTGACTTTAAGCTACTATCACTAGCCTCAGCGATTTTATCAATCCAGCGACCTAGCTTATCGTCCTCAACCACCACTGGAGATAAAGCCATACCCATTTGAAACTGCACTCCATCAAGCGCATGTAAATTGGTTGGATCTGAAATAGCAACAAAAAGTAAATTATTCCTTACCTGCAATGCCATCACTCGGTTGGATTGCATCAGTTTTGCATCAATCTTTTTTGCTGGCAGGTAATCAGGATTAAAAGCATCTAAATTAAAATAGGGGAATCCAAATGCTTTTGCAGACGTCTCAGCAATCACTTGCGCACTTAATTTTTTGCTTTGAATAAGCTGTGTAACAAACGGCGCTTTAAGTGACAGTGCTTGCGCCTGAATAGCGCTTGCCTCATCCTCTGTCAGCAAGTTTTCTTGAATAAGGGTGCGAGCAAGGCCGCTTAATTTATTTGATGGAGATGCAATAGCCATAAAAGTTACATTAAATTAGCGTAAGCGCTTTCCAAAATTAGATTTTATCGAGCAATAATGCCCTTAAGATTTTTTTTTGTAAAGACTTTACATGAATTTGTATAGCTTAAATATCAAATAAATGCATTAAATTCAAAATACTCAGACCGATTCTTAAGGTTATTACACTAGATTCACACCTTACATTATGTTTTTCATCATGCCTAGACCTCAACTCAATAAAAAACAGACCTCAGCAAATCTCGACGCTTCAAGGTATAATTTTGCTATTCGTTTAACATATTTAAGATACCCTTGCCATGCAACAGCAGTACCCATTCAAAGACATCGAACAATCCGCCCAAACTTACTGGGAAGCCAATCAAACTTTCGCCGCTTCTGAGCAATCAGACAAGCCTAAATACTATTGCTTATCCATGTTCCCCTACCCAAGCGGACGCTTGCACATGGGGCATGTACGCAACTACACGATTGGCGACGTTTTGAGCCGCTTTCATAAAATGAAAGGCTTTAACGTCATGCAGCCTATGGGTTGGGATGCATTTGGCTTGCCTGCGGAAAATGCGGCAATTAAACATGAAACAGCGCCAGCTGCTTGGACTTACAGCAACATTGATCACATGAAAACCCAGCTTAAACAACTGGGCTTGGGCGTGGACTGGAATCGTGAAATCGCAACTTGCAAGCCTGAGTATTACAAATGGGAGCAATGGCTGTTTACCGAGCTATTCAAAAAAGGCCTAATCTACAAAAAAACTTCTACAGTGAACTGGGATCCAGTCGACGGTACCGTGCTTGCCAATGAGCAGGTGATTGATGGTCGCGGCTGGCGTAGTGGCGCATTGGTAGAAAAACGAGACATTCCACAGTACTTCATGAAGATTACAGCTTACGCTGAAGAGTTGCTCAATGATTTGGACAAGCTGGATGGCTGGCCTGAACAAGTCAAAACCATGCAACGCAACTGGATAGGCAAAAGCTACGGTTGTGAAGTGGAGTTCCCTATCGTTGGTCAAGGCGGTAATCTCAAGGTATATACGACACGCCCAGATACATTGATGGGCGCGACTTACGTGGCGGTTGCAGCAGAGCATGTGCTGGCTACACAAGCCGCACAAAACAACCCTGCACTGGCTGACTTTATTGCTGAATGTAAACGCGGTAGCGTGGCAGAAGCCGATATCGCAACTGCCGAGAAAAAAGGCATGGCAACTGGCTTGTTTGTTACGCATCCATTAAACGGCGAGCAATTACCAGTATGGGTGGCGAATTACGTGCTTGCTAGCTATGGCGAAGGTGCTGTGATGGCGGTGCCTGCCCATGACGAACGCGATTTCGAGTTTGCAAATAAATATTCATTAAAAATTAAACAAGTAATTGGCATACCAAAAGATGGATATATTCAACCAAGTGCACGCTCAATTAACGTCACTGAGTCAACACTAGTTCCAAATACTTTCAATTTAATTGATCCAACGAATTGGAAAAGCGAATATGCAGAATATGGCCTTCTAATAGATTCTGGAAAGTATAATTTTATGAGTTACAAAGAGGCGTTCGATGCAATCGCTTCTGATTTAAGTGCTAAAAACCTTGGCAAAAAACGCACCCAATATCGTCTACGCGACTGGGGCGTTTCACGTCAACGTTATTGGGGCTGCCCAATTCCTATCGTTCACTGTGCAAGCTGTGGCGAAGTACCAGTACCTGCTGAGCAATTGCCAGTAGTGCTACCAGAAGACGTGGTAATGGATGGCGTTGGCTCACCAATTAAAAAAGACCAAAACTTTATTGAAACCACCTGCCCAAGCTGTGGTGGCAAAGCCTCGCGCGAAACTGATACTTTAGACACCTTCTTCGAGTCATCATGGTATTTTGCCCGTTACGCCAGCTTCGATAGCCAAACAGCCATGGCTGACGAGCGCGCTAATTACTGGTTGCCTGTAGACCAATATGTAGGCGGTATTGAGCATGCTATTTTGCATTTGCTCTATGCACGTTTTTTCAACAAGTTAATGCGCGATGTCGGCTTGATTAAGAATGACGAGCCATTTACCAACTTGCTCACGCAAGGCATGGTGCTGAAAGATGGCACCAAAATGAGTAAATCCAAAGGCAACACGGTTGACCCGCAAGAGCTGATAGACACTTACGGTGCAGATACCGCACGCCTATTCATGATGTTTGCCGCACCACCTGAACAAAGTCTGGAGTGGGCAGATAGCGGCGTAGAAGGCGCGCATCGTTTCTTACGTCGCTTATGGAAAGCAGTATTTGACCACGTAGAGTTGGGTGTAACAACTGCATTTAGCACAGGTGAACTCAACGCCGACCTTAAAAATCTGCGCCGTCAATTACACCTCACCATAGAAAAAGTAGCCGATGACTACGGTCGCCGCCATAGTTTCAACACTGCAATTTCATCTGTAATGGAATTGATGAATGCGCTTGCCAAAATTGAGGGTACTGACCAAGTAACACGCCAAGTACGACAAGAGGTGTTGCAAAATGTTGCACTCTTACTGTCACCTATCGTGCCGCATATTTGCCAAGCGTTATGGGCAGAACTATGCCCACAAAGCCATATTCTTGAAACAGCATGGCCTACTGCTGACCAATCAGCCATGGTGCAAGACAGCATTG
>DAIDAH010000082.1 GCA_027310735.1 Methylotenera sp.
TTCTAAGGCAATGCGGGCAACAGCTGCAGATAGTGACTCATAAGCTTTTCCTTCATGCTGAATCAATATCGGCACTTTACGTGAAATGCCATCTGCATCCGGAAAAGAGTTAATATGCCCTGCAGTTTTAGCATTTTTTTCTAACACATCTAAATTAGCAGTAAATCCAGAAGCCGTTACAAAGTCGACACTTTGTCCTTCAAAGCTGCCTACTGGAAAAGATGCTTCTGGTAGCAAACCTGTCTCTTTGGCCTTGTCATTGGTCAATAAAATATAGCCCAACACTACATTACGATTTTTGAGACTATTAGCGAATAATTGATCGTAATCCAGACTTGGCTTGAGCGTTTCAAGCGCTTGGTTGAAAGCTTGGTCATTAGCGAGATATTTTGTTTTGATCTCTTCTAAACTTTTAAGCCCGGAGCTTTCATCTTTTTCAGCAAATACCACATCGAAGCCCAAGACTTTGACATGATAGTCATCAAATAATTTATTCACCAAATCAGCCAGCTTATTGCGCCCCCACGGCCAGCGACCCTGCTCTTTCAGGCTTTTCTCATCAATATCGATAATGACGATGCGATCATCCAGCCCTCTTGGCATTAACATGTTCAGACGAACATCATAGGTAAAATTTTCCAATCTATTCAAGGAAGTGAAATGCAACACGCCTATGGTGTTAAGTAGCATCAGCAGCATAATGCTAATACTTAGCGCAAAGCGCACACCATGACGAGATATCACTGACCAAGAGAATATTGCCGGAACACTCATGTTGTTATATTTTTAGCTTTTATATTAAATGCATATGAATTAAATTTGCGGAGCTTTAATACACTCTATTTAATACAATGCTATGATTTCATTAGTTTTTAACAGCATATCGTATATCCCTCTGCTTTAATAGCAATGTTATTATTACAGCAAACTATACCCCCACAATAAAATTGATTATCGCCATGAATTACCAACCACCATTAGTCTTAACTAACACCAACAGCCATAACATTAACGCCAGCATTATCTGGCTACATGGTTTAGGCGCAGATGGATATGATTTTGAACCCGTCGCACAACAACTTTTACAGCAACCGAATTTGAGTAATGTGCGATTTATTTTGCCACACGCACCAGAGATGGCTGTGACACGCAACAATGGCTATATCATGCCTGCTTGGTATGACGTATATGGCATTACACCTATCAGCAAGGAAGATGAAACTGGTATCAAGTCTAGTCAAATATACATTGACGCATTGATACAAAACGAGCTAGATCAGGGCATTCCAAGCGAACGCATTGTACTTGCTGGTTTTTCACAAGGCGGTGCAATCGCCCTTTACACTGCATTACGCTATCCACAAAAACTGGCCGGTGTACTCGCTTTATCCACTTATATGCCGCTAAAGCAAGCACTTGCTACCGAAGCGCTCCCAGCAAATGCAAGTACACCCATTTTTATGGCGCACGGCACATTTGACGATATCATTAGCATGGAAATGTGCCAAATCTCGCTCAATTTACTAAAAAACCTTCAATACACTGTTAGTTGGCATGAATACAATATGGCGCATTCTGTGTGTGCAAAAGAGATTGCTGATATTCGAGACTTTTTACAGCAGATTTTGCCACAGGATTAGCCGCATAATTTGGTAGAATAGCAACTTAACCACACCTAAACGCTGTATATGTCAGTATCTAAACCCAAAACAAATGCTAAAGCAGCACATGAAGCCCCTCCAAGCTTTGAGCAGGCTTTCGCAGAGCTAGAAACAATTGTTGCTCAAATGGAGTCAGGTCAAATGCCTCTTGAAGCTTCACTAGCTGCCTATCAGCGCGGCAATACTTTGCTGCAATCCTGCCAAAAGGCTCTCTCCGATGTTGAGCAGCAAGTGAAAATATTGAATGCAAGCAACCGTTTAGCGCCATTTCAGTCACAAGAAGACTAATCTGAAGATGATGAATTCCGTAGCAATCGACTTTTCAGCTTGGGCGCAAGCAAAGCAAAGACACATTGAAGAGGTTCTTGATACCGTTTTGCCATCAACACAGACGTCGCCTCAAAAACTACATAGTGCGATGCGATACAGCGCCCTTGGTGGCGGCAAACGTGTGCGCGCTCTGCTTTGTTTTGCAGCTTCAGAACTATGTCAAACAGAGACATCTTTTACTGATGCTGCAGCCTGTGCTGTTGAGCTTATACATGCCTACTCTTTAGTACATGATGACATGCCCTGCATGGATGACGATGACTTGCGTCGTGGCAAGCCGAGTTGCCATAAACAATATGACGATGCCACGGCACTACTAGTCGGTGACGCATTACAAAGTCTGGCTTTTGATGTGTTATCGCAACCACAATTAACAAAACAAGCAAGCCAGCAAGTCAGTATGCTCAGCATTTTAGCCAAGGCCTCAGGCTCCTCCGGCATGGCTGGGGGGCAAGCGATTGACTTGGAGTCCGTCGGAAAAGTGCTCACGCAGACCGAGCTTGAAAACATGCACAGTTTAAAAACTGGCGCACTCATTCAGGCTGCTGTGCTATTAGGCGCAATGGATGGTTCTGAGTTAGAAATTATTGCAGTAAAAAAATATGCCGCGTGTATCGGCTTAGCATTTCAAGTAGTTGATGATATTTTAGACGTAGAAGCTGACACCTCAACGCTAGGCAAAACCGCAGGTAAGGATGCCGACAGCAACAAGCCTACCTACGTTTCTATTTTAGGTTTAGCGCAGGCCAAACAACATGCTCAACAACTCTATTCTGATGCAGTAGCAGCACTTACACCCTTTGGCGAAAAAGCCAAACGCTTGCGAGAACTAGCTGACTTTATTATGCAGCGCAGCTTTTAATTGCCAGAAATCTTATGACTCCATTACTCGACACCATTGATTTCCCCCAAAAGCTTCGCCAACTTGAGCGCAAACAACTTAATCAATTAGCGCAGGAGTTACGCTCGTTTCTCATAGACAGCGTTGCTAAAACTGGTGGACATCTAGCCTCTAATTTGGGCGTAGTTGAACTAACAATAGCATTGCATTATGTATTTAATACACCTGATGACAGGCTGGTTTGGGATGTCGGACACCAAACCTATCCCCATAAAATCCTTACCGGTCGCCGTAAGCAAATGCAAATGCTACGCAAGCCACAAGGGATTGCCGGATTTCCTCGCCGCTCAGAAAGTGAATACGATACATTTGGTACAGGTCACTCCAGCACCTCTATTTCTGCAGCATTAGGCATGGCTGTTGCTGCTCAGAAAGCGTGTCTGGAAAGACGAGCCGTAGCTATTATTGGCGATGGTGCAATGACAGCCGGCATGGCATTTGAAGCCTTAAACAATGCAGGCGATATGGATGCCAACTTGCTTGTAGTGCTCAACGACAACGACATGAGCATTTCGAATAATGTAGGCGCACTCAATAATTACCTCACCAAACTACTGTCTAGCCGCTTTTACAATACAGTGCGCTCCTCTGGCAAAAAAGTATTATCTGCAATGCCACCGATGATGGAATTTGCCAAGCGTGCCGAAGAACACGTCAAAGGCATGGTCATGCCTGGCACATTGTTTGAAGAGTTTGGTTTCAACTACATTGGCCCGATTGACGGCCATGACTTAGATACCCTGATCGATACTTTGCAGAATATAAAGCAATTAAAAGGTCCACAGTTTCTGCACATCGTGACGCAAAAAGGTAAAGGGTTTGAACCCGCGGAAGACAACCCCAATAAATTTCACGGTGTAGGTAAATTCAACCCAAGTAATGGCGATGCGGTTACTTCCACATCACCGAAAACTTATACTGAAGTGTTTAGCGACTGGTTAGTTGATATGGCAAGCGCAGATCCGCGCTTAATTGGCATCACACCGGCTATGTGCGATGGCTCAGGCTTGAATGCATTTGCAAGCACCTACCCTGAGCGCTACTTTGATGTAGGCATCGCCGAGCAACATGCGCTCACATTTGCCGCAGGCATGGCATGCGACGGCCTAAAACCTGTGGTCGCCATTTACAGCTCATTTTTACAGCGCGCTTACGACCAACTGATACACGATATTGCACTCCAAAATCTGCCAGTGTTATTCGCCATTGACCGTGCTGGATTAGTCGGCGCTGATGGGCCAACACATGCAGGCAGCTTTGATTTAAGCTTTTTGAGATGCATTCCGAATATTGTTGTCATGGCACCTAGTGACGAAAATGAATGCAGGCAAATGCTCTACACCGGATTTCAATACAATGGCGTTGCCGCGGTGCGCTATCCACGTGGTAGCGGCACAGGTGCAGAAGTTCAGCACGCCATGCAGACCATGGAAATCGGTAAAGGGCAAATTGTGCGTACCGGCAAGAAAATAGCAATATTAGCGTTTGGCTCCATGCTGGCACCCGCACTCAAGGCGGCTGAGCAACTAGATGCAACGGTAGCCAATATGCGCTTCATCAAACCACTGGATACAGCACTCGTCTCTGAACTCGCCAAGAACCACGACTTACTAGTCACTATTGAAGAAAATGCCATCATGGGTGGCGCAGGCGCTGCAGTAATGGAAGCCATGCAAGCCCTGAACATTAACATATCGACACTGTGCCTAGGATTGCCAGACCATTTTATTGAACACGGCAATCATGAAACCATGCTCTCAGAATGCGGTCTAGACACCAAAGGCATCATCACTGCAATTGAGCAGAAATTATCCTAGTGTTATACTCAACAATTATGTATTAACTGCCGAACTGGAAATTGAAATGAACAAACCTGATACCGCCACCTCTATAGAAGACGTACAAAATACTGTCGATACACGTCACCTTGCCATTGATAAGGTTGGCATAAAAGCCATTCGGCATCCAGTAATCGTAAAAGATAAATCCGGTGGCGAGCAACATACAGTTGCCATGTTCAATATGTACGTACATCTGCCTCAGCAATTCAAAGGCACACACATGTCACGCTTTGTTGAGATTCTCAACATGAATGAACATGCAATATCAGTTGAGTCATTCGAAACGATCTTGCGTGAGATGGTCAAGCGTCTGGAAGCGGAATCTGGCCACATCGAAATGACCTTCCCTTACTTTGTGAACAAGTCTGCGCCAATTTCAGGCGTAAAAAGCCTGCTGGATTACGAAGTCACATTTATTGGTGAAATCCATCAAGGCAAGTTCGACATTACAGTGAAAGTATTAGTACCTGTCACCAGCCTATGTCCATGCAGCAAGAAAATCTCTAATTATGGTGCTCACAATCAACGCTCACACGTGACAGTAACAGCACTCATTAATGACTTCATCTGGATTGAGGACATTATTAGCCTTGTTGAAAAACAAGCCTCATGCGAGCTTTATGGCTTACTTAAACGCCCAGATGAAAAGTTTGTTACTGAACGCGCTTACGACAATCCAAAATTTGTTGAAGACATGGTGCGCGATGTGGCGGCTCAACTCGATGCAGAAAAGCGCATCATCGCATACACCGTTGAAAGCGAGAATTTTGAATCCATTCACAACCATTCAGCTTATGCTTTAATTGAAAATGACAAGCGCAAATAGTCGATAAAACCAATCTATTAAATAAATCACGCTACTAATAAAAAAGCCACGTAATTTGTGGCTTTTTTTATGGTACATATTTCACATTTAAGTAGAATTAATCCTCAATCAGCTTAAATATGACACTCACGGCCGTACCCTTAGACTGCTGGGTATCGCTATAACCGAGTTCAACTCGCGCTTGGTGCTGGTGTGCTATTTCCCGCACGATAGCAAGTCCTAGCCCACAACCACTCTCAGACGTACCCAGCACACGATAAAAGCGCTCAAAAACCTTTTGCTGTTCATTCAAAGCAATGCCGGAACCATTATCACGCACAGTCAGCACAGCCTCATCCTTAGTCACAGTCAAGCTGATAGTCACTTTTGAACCGACGGAGTTGTAACGAATGGCGTTATCTATTAAGTTATTAAGCAGCTCTTGCAACAACGTCACATTGCCGCGGATATATAGCTGTTGTAGATCGCAGCTCACGCCCAAATCAATACTTTTATCTAATGCTTTAGGCACCCACTCCACAGCCACTTCTGTCATTAATTGCACTAAGTCTACAGGTTCAAATGCTTGCGCATGATTACCTCCCGGCTCAGCCCTTGCCAAACTAAGCAATTGATTTGTTAAGCGACCTAAATTGTCACTACCCGCACTGATTTGCTGAAGGGCATGATGCACACTATCCATATCATCTTCCCTCAATGCTGCTTCAGCCTGTATTTTAAGTCCGGCTAAAGGCGTTTTAAGCTGATGCGCAGCATTAGCAATAAACTGTTGCCGCTCATCCACCGCCCTTTTTACTTTAACAAGCAAATCATTCATCGCATGCAATAAAGGCTGTAATTCCAGCGGCGCATCATGCTCTTCAAGCGGGTGCGTATCAGTAGGTAATCGTCGCATAATTAAATTTTTTAATTTTTCTAGTGAAACGAGGCCGCGCCGAATACCTACATTCACAAGCAACGTCACTAACACAATCAATAAAACTTGTGGAATCAACATAATGGCAATAATGTCACTTGCCATTTTATTACGCTTAATGGTCGTTTCACCAATGAGTATCATGGCACTACCTTTTGCATGAAGGTCTGCAAGTGGGAAATTAAATGCCACAACACGCAATGACTTATCATCCAGCTTGACGTTGTAGTACAAGTGCTCACCAACCTTAGGCATAGGTTGAGGCAAAAACAACTTTTCCTCCCCAATAACAACGTGATGGTTGGGATCTTGTATTTGGTAGTAAATCCAGTCATAGCGGTCATACTCAATCAAATTGAGCGTGCTATCCGGTAAATCAACTACCATCTCTCCATCAGTAACCTCAATTTGATCAGCAAGCGCCAGAGCCGTTCTGAATAAAGCTCGGTCATAAGCTAAATTAGCAAAGTAGTTTGCTAGATAATAAGCAGACCCAGCACTCAACAACAGTAGAGGCAAAAGCAAAATAAGCAGCCAATTTAATAGCTTTTGACGAATTGAATTGGTTTTAATATGAATCATGTACGACCTCTAGATTGGCGCTTCTAGCTTCGCCAACAAATAGCCAAGACCGCGTATCGTGCGAATCTCAATGCCTAATACATTTAATTTTTTACGCAATCGGGATACATTCACTTCTACAGCATTCTCACTCATTTCATCATCCCAACTACACAAGTGCTCAAGTATCTTAGCCTTACTCACAACCTTGGTCGCTTTCAGCATCAACAACTCCAGTAGCGCCACTTCACGCGGCGAAAGGGACAAAGCTACATCCTTAAACCAGCATTGTCGACTACTGGTATCTAACACCAAATCTCCAAAACTAATTTTTGCACCACCGCCTGACACACCGCGACGGATCAGCGCTCGAACACGTGCTTCCAACTCCGCTAGATCAAATGGTTTGGCTAAATAATCATCCGCACCTAAATCAAGTCCTTTCACGCGATTTTGTATATCTTCCAATGCAGTCAGAATTAGCACTGGGGTAGTATTTCCACGCGCACGCAAGCGCTTCAACACTTCAAAACCATCCAGTTTGGGAAGGCCTAAATCCAACACAATCACATCATATTCTTGATACGTCAGCAGTTTATTTGCACTATCACCATCAGCCATAACATCCACGGCATAGCCTGACTTTGTAAAAGATCGTTCAAGCCCATCTTTCAGAATTAAATCATCTTCAACTAATAACAATCTCACTCAACACGCTCTCTTGGTTAATTATTTAAATCATTTAAATACACTAAAAACACTCCATGAAACTGAATTACAAAGCAAATATTGTCAGATACGCTATCAACATGTTAATACTTTTTAGTCAGTGTCATTGCAATATCTTGCCGCTGCATATTGAGCCGATTCAATGCACTCATACCCAGTAGCACTATGGAGGGCGATCCCCCTTCTAGCACACTGGCATCTACTTGATTCAATGTAATCCCACCAATTTTAAGACTATCTATCGTCACACGATAAGCTGTCGCTACACCATTCGCAGTGGATACTTTCATGATTTCTCCCCGCTTGTAATCTATATTTGCAAACTTTGCATCACCACTATTCAGCGCAACTGTAGTTGCGCCTGTATCCAATAAGAACTTAAGTGTGACCCCATTAATTTGACAATCTGATAAAAAATGACCTTGCCCATTAGCATAAAGTGTAACGCTCGGAGCGGCCCCTGCTGAACTGCCACCGACAGAAACCGCCTGCCCCATACCCAATTGTTTGACTTTCCCATCAATTTGCAAAGTTGCAGCTTTACTATCAGCTGAGAGCAACTTAACCCCTTGACTCACATCTCCTACACTCAAGGTTTTGGGCTTACCACCATCAATGATAAGCACGGCTTTATTACTAAAAAGTCCGACGATATTCACTTGTGTATCAGCAATACAAGCACCTGTAGCAGTCATACCCATAATCAGCATTATTACCCGAATCAATATTACACTTCGCCTCATCTAAACATCCCCTGTGCATTCTGCTGCATAGCATTTAACTTCAAACCAATACCAATCACGATAAAGCCTAGTAACGGAAAAATAGCCGCCAACATGAATGTTTGCTGACCACCTAAATATTGCAAAGCGTAACCACCAGCCACACCACCAATCGTACCACCTACACCATAAGCTACACTATTGTAGATTGCTTGCCCTTTAGCTTGATGGCGACCTTTGAAAAACGTTGCGATCACCTCTACAGAAGCAGCATGAAAGCTGCCAAAAGTCGCTGCATGCAAACTTTGCGCTAATATCAATAGCAAAATATTATCAACAGCAATACCAATCAGGCTAAATCGAATAACCGCCAACGCCAAACTAATCTGTAGGATTGCCTTTAAACTAAAGCGCCGCATGATTCTTGGCATTAGCATAAAGACAACAATTTCACACACCACCCCCACCGACCAAAGTAAGCCTATCACACCCTTGCTATACCCATGTGCGCTTAAGTAAATCGAGTAAAAGTTATAAAGTACACCGTGGGCCGTCACCATGAGTGAACAACCGACTAGCAACGCGATTACATTCGGCTGCTTAATTACCTGCCAAATCGAAAAGTGGTCGTGTTCATGTGCTGCAACTTTCGGGTCTGGCAATGTGTATGAAAGTAAAAACAGGGTCATCTGCACTAACAGCAAAAACCATAATAAACTCCTGATTCCTGAGGCATCGATCATAAAACCCAATACTAAAGATGCAACAATAAAGCCTAATGAGCCCCACATCCGAATACGGCTGTAATGTCCATTAGTCGTGGCTAAATGCGCTAAGGTGAGTGATTCTGCAAGTGGTAAGGTCGAGCTAGTGAACAGGCTTAATGCTGCCATCACAAAGAATAGCCACATAAAACCATGCGCCCAAAATACCGCAACAAATCCACATAATCCCAAAAAGGCTGTGAGCCTAATCCATTGAGCTCGCTTACCAGTATGGTCTGCCAGCCAGCCCCAAAAATTGGGCGCGAAAATACGGCTAATTTGAAACAAAGACATCAGAATGCCAATATCTGCCGCCGAAAAATGCTCGGATTGTAAATACAGACCCCAATAAGGCACAAAAGCGCCTACAAAAAAGTAGTAGCTGAAATAAAAGCGGGAGAGTCGTGCGTGTAGATTTAAGTGCATGCTTGATTCAAATGTAACTTAGATTCAATAAATAGGTTCAATAAATAGGTTCAATAAACAAGTGCATACAGTGTATCAGGATGAAGCAAGCCAATAAAAAAAGTCGGCAATTGCCGACTTTTTTTATTGCTTAATAAACTTAAGCGACTAGCATCGAATACAGCTCATCTTTTAACTGGATGCGCTCTTTCTTCTGTTCAGCCAAAGTATCATCAGATACAGGAACACCTTCAGACTCCAAGCGCTCAACATCTTTCGTCACTACGTGATAAGCATCAAACAGCTTGGCAAAGTGTGCATTATCCATTTTCAAACTATGAATCTTTTCACGATGCTCTGGAAATTCATGGACTAAATCATGATGCTCAATATTCATACTGACTCCTCAACAAAATTAACTGCCTAAAAACAACTTTTAAACATGACTTTTAATCAACCTACAGATCAATAGTGACACAAAAACAAGTCAGCTATATTGCGATAGCTCAATTAAATAACAATTGACTAGGCCTAGCGTTAATCTGACATTGCCTCTAAACAATTTTTGGCGTCGTACAAACAACATCAGCATTTTGCGCACGATGCCGCAAAGCATGATCCATCAACACCAGTGCCAGCATAGCCTCTGCAATTGGCGTTGCGCGTACTCCCACGCAAGGGTCATGACGACCGGTAGTCTGCATCGTAATGGCATTACCATCTTTATCGATAGAGCGACGCTCTTGGGGAATACTGGATGTTGGTTTTAACGCAACATTCACTCGAATTTCCTGCCCAGTAGAGATACCGCCTAAAATACCGCCAGCATGATTGGTAACAAAACCTTGCGGAGTCATTTCATCACTATGCACACTACCGCGTTGCGCGATACTGGCAAAGCCGGCGCCAATTTCCACACCTTTTACTGCATTGATACTCATCATCGCATAGGCAATCTCGGCATCCAATCGATCAAACACTGGCTCGCCCCAACCTACAGGCACACCTTCAGCCACAACCGTAATACGTGCGCCGACTGAATCACGCTCTGAGCGCACATCATCCAGATAACTAGCCAGTTGCGGCAACACTTCAATATTTGGTGAGAAAAAGTCGTTATTTTCATGCTCAAGTGCATCCCAACTATGAAATGGAATATCAATCTCTCCCATCTGGCTCATATACCCACGCACAGTCACACCAAAGCACTCTTTTAGCC
>DAIDAH010000083.1 GCA_027310735.1 Methylotenera sp.
AACCAGGACAACGTCGACGTGTGCGCCCCGCCTTGCCTGGCAGTTACGAAAGCTTGCTGCATGATGTGGAAATACCAGCATATTTGCTTAAATTTGATGGTCATGACCCATCAAATCAAGATTTAGTAACCGAGTTGCTCACGCCTAGACTAGAACGTGCAATTGGCGTGGTATATCGACCAGAAACAGAGCGTCTGAGCCACTACTTTCTGGCTTCGCTTCCTGAGCAATTTGATGCAGTGATACATATAGATGAAACGCAGGCAGTTGAACCACTGGACTTAACTGAACACTGGCAGGTAGATGAAGAACCTGAAACTTACCCATTCGGCATTTAGATTAAGATTCACGTTAACAACCATCATCACAGTAAACATGTGACATAGGCACAAGCTGAGGTGAATTTCTCTAATACAAATATATCGTCAATTGACATATATCAAAAAACTTGGTGACTACATTAATAATATTGACGTATGGATACGAAAAACACATTACATGCGGTAAATGGCAACGTACTTAAGGCTGAAGTAAAAATAGTCGCTGGTGAGGTGATGTTGTCAGGTGAGTTGGCGTTACCAAAAAACGCTACAGGCATTGTATTGTTTGCACATGGTAGTGGTAGTAGTCGGCATAGTGTACGCAATCAGTATGTAGCATCGGTTTTGCAATCATCAGGTATCGCCACGCTACTTTTTGACCTGCTGACATTGGAGGAAGAAGCCATTGATAGCCGTACCAGTCATCTACGTTTTGATATAGGACTGCTTGCTGAGCGGCTTATCCACGCGACTCGCTGGATTCAAGGTAGTCCAAGTACCCATGGTATGAAAATAGGCTATTTTGGTGCCAGCACAGGAGGTGCTGCGGCATTGGTTGCAGCTGCAGTGCTTGGCAAGCAAATAAGTGCCGTTGTTTCTCGAGGTGGCCGGCCAGATTTGGCTGGCGATACCTTACCCGAAGTTAAATCCCCTACACTGCTCATTGTTGGTGGTTTTGATAAGGTAGTTATCGAACTCAATCAGCAAGCGTTCGAATTGCTGCAATGTGAAAAACATCTGGAAATCATTCCTGCAGCATCACATCTATTTGAGGAACCTGGCAAGTTGGAAGAAGTAGCTAGAATTGTCTCCGACTGGTTTGCACGTTTTCTTTAATTTTCCATTCTTAAGCCTTTTAGCAGTAATCGGAAGGTATTCTAGTATCTTGTTTTAGTGTCTAATCTCATCTAGCTCAGTAGTAGGTTCATCAATATCATGAATAAGTGCTGTATCAAACGTGACTACTGTAAGCGCTTTCTTCGCCAGAAGTTTTTGGCTAGCGATGAGTATCATAATCGCTTTGGTGTTATGCGGTATTGCATGTGGAATAAATGCCTCTAGTTGAGTTATCACGTTTTCGTCCACGATTACCGGGGCGTTATATCGTTTGCCATAATCAACGAACCGATGCTCTACCACATTAACATTGTCTAGTAATGAGCCTAAAGGCCATAAGTTCTGTAGCCAATCAAATGCCCACTCTGCAGCTTCATTGTGATTATTCACTGCAATACCAATATGTGCGTGAATGGTGCCGTATGTCCAAGTTAAAGTGGACGCTCCGCCAATATCGCTAATGCATCCCTTAATCGTTGGGTTGATCGGTGCATCTATACTCCTTTGAAACAGGGAGAATTTAAGAAATGAATTACCTGTATTCAATGCCAGTATCGAAAAAGTATCCATACTTAACCTTAATGAAGTCAACATGACGCTTAATATTTAGCCAGCATAACCGCTGCTATTTATGACCAGTGCTATGTTCGACCACTATATCCACAAAAATTAATGTAATCAGCATACGTGTATGCACATATTGTTCCTGACCTGAGAGTATGGTTTGATGAATGTCAAGTAAAGTAGACTTAATCTGGTACAAATTAAATTTAAGCGTGAGCATTTGATGAGGAGATTAAAATCGACACTGAAAATATCATGAGTGCCAACATAAACGTACTTGGCAGACGAATGCATAGCGTTAAACAAGAATTTAATGCTACTTGTTCTAGCTGCAAAGTAAATCACTTATGCATGCCAACAGAAGCCATGCCAGATTTATTTAAAGCACTGGATGAACTGGTTTATGTTAGAAAACGTTTGAAATCAGGCGCAACTTTATACCATTCAGGTGGGCATTGCCATGCGCTATATGTGGTTAAAACAGGCTTTGTCAAAACAGAAAATTTACATGATGACGGACGTGTGCAGATTACCGGTTTTTATATGGCTGGCGAGATGTTTGGCTTTGATGGTATAGAGACTAATGCGCATGCATGTACATCTGTAGCCATTGAAGACTCTGAAATATGTACTATTCCGATTGAAAATATCGAAAAGATCGGCCCTAATCAGATGCATTTGCAACATCATTTCTACAAACTGATGAGTCGTGAGATTGTGCGTGACCACACCATGATGATGTTGCTAGGCAGCATGCATGGCGAGGAACGATTAGCTGCATTCATACTCAATTTATCTCAGCGTTTGCTTATGCGAGGCTACTCGCCTTATCACTTGGTGTTGCGAATGAAACGTGAAGAGATTGGCAGTTATCTTGGCTTGAAAGTAGAAACTATTAGCCGTATATTTTCAAAGTTTCAAGAAATGGGTCTTATGAATGTACATCAAAAAAACATTCAAATTCTCAATGTGCAGGGACTGAAAGAGTTGATTGGTCAACACATAGGCAAATAGGGTTTCGCTGATCTCGATACTCAGCAGGCGGCTTTAATAGGCTGGAAAAAACTATATCATCAAGCATGCGTAACATACATCATGACTACATCTGCACATCATTTTCTGCGGCTAGCCAATAATATACTGGTGAACATCTAAAGCCATCACGTTCAGCCATGTAATAGGCCGCCAGTTCAATGACTCTATGCTGTTCAAGTTCATAGGCTACCGGTATGTGCATTTGAACATGCTCGGAGTTGCATCCTTGGTTACTTACTTTTGATTGACCATTTTCCATGGTTATCATCCTTTACTTTACGTATCTGGCACTCAGTTAGGTATATGGCGCTTGACTATGTGACTCATACATATTGACATTAATTGGCGGCTGTTGCGCCGATTGTAAAATCTCAATTACCTCCTCATCTTCTACTTGCGGAAAATTAAGGTAAAACTGTCCGACTGCATGAAAATCATTGGGTGCAGAAAGACATACAAGTTCATCTACTAATTCAGCAACTTTTTTTAACGTGGCAGGAGGTGAAACTGGTACAGCACAAATCAGTTTAGCCACCTTTTGGTTATGCAAGCCATGTAATGCTGAAATCATGGTGGCTCCAGTAGCAAGCCCATCATCAATCACAATTACGATGCGTCCGGTCGGATTAATATGAGGTCTGATCGGTGTGTATTGCGCACGCCGCTTTTTGATAATATCCAGTTGAATTTTCTTTTCAGCTTCGATATATGCACTATCTGCGCCTACTGATGCTGCATAGTCGGCAATGTAAGTCCAGCCACTTTCGTCAACAGAACCAATAGCCAACTCTTGATAGTCTGGCGCTCTTAGCTTACGTACCAGCACTACATCAAAACTGCCTCCCAACTTATCCGCAATAATTTTTGCCATAGGTACGGCACCACGCGGAATAGCTAGGATAAGCGGATGCTTGCCTTTGTATTCTTTAAGTTTATCAGCTAGCGCATACGCAGCTTCGGCTCTGTTATTGAATATCATGGATTTACCTTAATTTATCGTAGGCTTAAGCAAATCTATCTTGAATTCTGTCTCGTATGGTGGCACGTTGCATTCGATAATGTCAGGGGGCGCGACATCTAGCCGTACCCCTGAAATATCAATACGCACTGGCAACTTGTTTGCACCTCGGTCAACCAGCACCGCTGTACGAATTTCCATAGCCTGCTTTCTTGTTAAATATTCGATGGCACGTAACATAGAGTGCCCTCGAAACATGACATCATCCACTACCAATACTGTGGTTCCAGAAAGGTCTATTGCATCATACTTATGATTCTCAGTTAACATTGTTTCAGGGTGGATAAGCGTTAAGTCATCTGCATAGCGTTTGATATTAAGATTCATTAATGACATATTTGCCAGCCTGAAATTTTGCATCAATTTGGTATGTAACATTTCAGCAAGAGGCGCCCCTCTTCGCAATATGCCAACGATCATGATGCGCTCTTTTCCTGTCAGAAAGCCGGCGGCTCGCCAAGCCATGTCATCAAGTACCGCATCTAACTGAGTGGCATGATATAAACAGGTTTTATCTCCAACTGTGGTAATGGCCAATTTATTGCTCCAATTACATAGATTACGGCTTAATTTTACGGCCTAATTTTCTACTGTTGTCGGCCACCAAAACACGATCTTTTGATGATTTCTATGATGTACACTCACCCATTGCTGCTTAATATCACCCTTGTGTTCTGCTATCAACCGGTACTTGCCAGAGGGTAAATTCGCAAGTAAATATGGGCCATCTGTCATCACATCAAGTATGTTGTTTTTAAGATTGTCCTGTATTTGTAAATGAATGTTGGCCAGATACTCTTCTTTAGTCCCAACAAACTTTTTCATCATTACGGCTTTTTGTATCAATACTATTTCCAGATCATAGTCTTTTGCCAACCCTTTCATCATGCTGGATTCAGCTTCTCCTATGCCGCCAGTGATGTATGTGATGCCCGGCAACTCAATAGGCTCAGGCATTAGTGGGGAGCTGATCGCATTTCTAGATATCATCAGGCCTAGAATGGCGATTATGGCCGTTACTATCACGATGAGTATTGTGCGTTTCAATTCAGCCCCCTTTCAAGTGACAAATTAACCACTTATTTATAGCAAAAAGTTATTGAATCGCAATACTACGTCGCTTGGATGATTCCACCTTAGGTAAAGTCACTTCAAGAATGCCATCTTTCAGATTTGCAACTGTTTTGGATGCATCCAGACTTCCTGGTACTGAAACCGATCTAGCGAAAGACGAGCTGGAAATTTCGTGTCTGTAATAGTCACCTTTTTCTTCCTTGGTCTCGCTGCTGGTTTGGCCTTTAATCGTCAAGATATTATCTGCTAACGAAACATTCAAATCCTTTTTATTAATACCTGGAATTTCTGCACGCACCACCACTTCTGAATCACGATCAATCACATCCAAGCTAGGCAATCGCTGCCCTTCAAACTCAAATAATGTATCGACTACCGGTGTCTCGTTCCAGTGCCACAGAGATGGAAATCTACGACTAAATAATCTATCGAATGCTCGCTCCATATCCTGAATCGGAGTTAAAGCTGACCAAGAACTTTTTGCAACATCTTTACCTGTTGTGGTAACAGGCACGTTACCTTTAACATCTGTATCCATGACACTCTCCTAGTAATTAATTACATTAAGTTAGGTGAATAATATATTGTTAATATTGAATATTTAGTTAAAAACAGGTTGTGTTATTGGCTTAAAAATAACGCGTAAGCAATGGCGTCCAAAATCTTGAACATCGTTAAAAAATACTGCACTAAGAAAATGAGCACCATCTGAGGCAACGACTTCAAAATGGTGACCTACGCGTGAAAGAAATCGTAAAGTAGGGTTTACTCTTTCTCCATCCACCAACTCAACACCACCTAACTGTGGCAGAAATGTTGAAATATGCTGCCAAATAAGATTTCTTGACTCACAACCAAGCAATATGGCACTCGCCATATTGCAGTCTCTAATCATGCCGTTATCGTAAAGCGTCAGTACTGCGAGATCATCACCAACACTCGTCCGCTTTAATCCATCAATACTGATATCAATCATATGCGCAGAAACGGCATTTTTTAGATGATGGTTTTTTAGTGTTGTACGCATTGTTTTTCCTCCGCTTCGGCTGCCAGCCAGTCTTCCATTTCATGACCTGGCTCAAAACCTCGTGCTTCAGCTTTGAAATATGCGCACTCAGCAGTACGATAAAATTTTTCATTTTCTGACTCATACGATGACATTTGGCTGCCACTCATACTAGTAGTCATTGGCGTTTGTTTTTTAACATTACCTTTGGGTTTATTTAATAGTTCCATACAACCTCCTGCAAGTTCGTAAGAAAATGGGCGGCGGTACAAATCTATAGGGGAAGATTTGGCAACTAACCGTTGATGGGGGGTCCCGCCGATACAATCAATTTACTGGCTAAATTTAAAGCAGTAAATCAGTGCGAACACTTAAGTGAATACCCTTATAGACAAGGTTAGTGGTAGGTTTGATAATTAAAAAATTTGAGAATAAAACAACTCACCACGAAGGTATACCATCTGATGACGACTTAAACTTGCAGGTAAGAGTTGTTATCAGACTCAGATTGTCTTTCAAAAAATGCTGCACTTTCTAGCATATCAACATAGCGCTACCCCATGAGATAACCATGAGTTATTTCATGGGGTAGCTGCCAATATTGATATTATTTTGCAGAACTTTCAGGCATTGATGGTGTTTCAGGTGCTGTAACACCTTTAGCCGTATCAATCTTTTTATTGAGTAGCAGTACTTCAGCTTGAGTCATATACATCAAGTCGCTACTTCTTGACAGCCCGACTAGCGCCAAAACCAAGGCTAACAAGGCTATTACAAATGTTACTGCAGTCCATAATCCCAATCTTTCAGGTTCAATTATGTGTTTTATTTCAGCCATTTCATACTCCCTCTCATTAAAAAAATTACTACTACGTTGAAAAAACATGCTTACCAATCAACTGAAAAAATCATGGTTCATTTGATGCAAGCCTAAAAGCTGGCCGCTTGATATCAAAGCTTGCTGTGCTAGTCACAATATCCTTACCAAGCACTAATCTCACGCCAATGTCAGCTCTCAGGTCATTGCGCAGAACTAGCTCTGGTGATTCAGGTAAGCTCAGCTTCAAAATCTGTGCTTCAGATAAATAGCCTTCGCGATACTGAATTTGCGTCATGTGTATTTGAAAAGGTTTTTGATTTGTTAACCTTATTGCCTGGTAACCCTGAGTACGCAGGAATTTGCCTACCTTAGCCGCCATGCCATTGATGCCGTTACCATTGGCAACCTCCACTTTTGTGATCGATATAGGTTTACTATCAAGCACAGAGGTTGCTGGTATTGATGAAGGCTGGTGCTGCCGCTCATCCAACTCATATACATTTGGCGAAACTTGAACCAGTTTGACGCGATGCTCAAAGTCAGCAACTTCCGTGACGGCAGAGGCTGGTCTTATAACGCCACGATCCTTAGGTAGAGTCAGCGTTTCTTGCTCTTCTTTTTGTATCGTATCAGCAGGTTTCACGGTAATGCCTGCAACATTAGTTAACGGTACAATTTGCGTAGATGCATTACTCATTGGTGTAGCTGACTGCTGATGCGTGCCGGCCACGTTGGCAGCTTCTGAAAATGACTGTACTGATTCTGGATTATTCCCTTTCTTTGCGTAAGCCAGCCCTAGATTATTTAGCGCACGCAGGTTGGTTGGATCAAGCTCAGTGGCTTGCTCTAACGTTAAGACAGATTTTGTATATTGCCCTTGCAGGTAATAGGCATAACCAAGATTGTTATAAATATGAGCTGCCTTGGGAGCTTGTTTAATAGCCGCCTGAAAAGCCTCAATCGCTTCGCGGTATTTGCCTTGTCTTGAATACACCACGCCCAAGCCATTACGTGCTTCTACAAAGCCATCATCTGCCGCCAGCACTCTTTGATAGGCAGCAATAGCTAGTTCATAGCGGTTTTGTCCCTGATAATAACGCCCTATCTGGTACATTGAAGCTAGGCTGTCGTTACTAGTTCTGGTCGCCATCGGCGCAACCGACCATGATGCTGTATCGTGATTTACATTTTGGTTCAGGCTGACAGGCTTATTCGTTGCGCATGCGCTCAACAGTGCAAAACAACATGCGGCTGGTAAAATTTTGAGTCTGGTATTCATTATCCACCTCCAATCAAATGACGCTTTTCACTATCTTGATAATGCTGGTAGTAGAACGTGATGTATGCTGATGAATGCTGGCCCTAACAACACCAACAACATCGACGGAAAAATAAAGAAAATAAGAGGAAACAGCAGTTTCACGGCGATTTTTGCGGCAACCTCTTCTGCGAGCAGTCTGCGTTTTGTACGTAAGTTGTCGGCATGTACACGCAGAGAGTCTGCGACGCTGGTGCCAAACCGGTCTGATTGCACCAGCATTGCAACCAGCGTATCAATATCCTCAACACCGGTTCTTAGTGCAAGATTACGTAGCGCCCTTTCACGTGAGCTACCCGCACGCAGTTCAAGATTGATCAAATGTAGTTCTTCACCCAGTATCGGGCTACGTACGTGCATTTCCTCGCCAACTCTGGCAAGCGCCGCATCCAAACCAAGACCAGCTTCCACGCAGACAATAATCAAATCCATGGCATCTGGAAAACTCTCGAAAATTTCACGTTTTCGATAAGCGATACGTCTTGCTAAAAATATATTAGGCAAAAAGTAGCCAAGTGCAGCCAAACCTAACATCATGAACAAGAATGAATTAGGTTTGAACGTTGCACCTGAGATAATTACATAAAGTGCAAACAAACCAGGTAATGCAAAAGTTAGTAAGGTTTTAGCAACAAAAAACAGCACTGGTGCGCTATCACTACGGTAGCCTGCATTCATAAAACGAATCCGTAATTGTGACTTTTCCCAGCCTTCCTTAGGCAATGAAAGCTTTGCAATTGGGCTAGTGAGATTAATAACACGACGCACCCATGCAGGCTCTTCTGTACTTTGCAAACCTTTGTCTACACTGTCACCTTGCTTGATTAATTGCAATCTGGACTGTAGCGGATGTGGTGCTATCTGAGTCAGTATCAACAACGCCACCACAAATACTGTGAAGAAAATCAACCCCAAATAAATCATCTGTATCGTGTTCATCATGTTCTCGCTTTTTTAATCATGTTTAGACACGGATTTTAATAATTCGCCACATCGTAAATATGCCGATAATCATCATGCACAAGGCAATACCAACCATTTTCAAGCCTATTGGGTCTGTCCAAAGGACGCCTAAAAACTTTGGGTTTATCAATTGCAATACAAAAGCTAAGGCAAATGGCAGCAAGGTTAATATCCATGCGGATAAGCGACCTTCTGCTGACAATACACGTACCGTGCCAAGTAGCTTTAAACGTGCTCTGATTAATGAAGTGATGTTGCCAAGCAGTTCAGCCAAATTACCACCAGTTTCACGTTGAATTAGTACTGCAATCACAAAGTAGCTCAAGTCGGTACTAGGTACTCGTATTGCAAGGTTGGTCAATGCCTCCTGCACAGAAATCCCGTAATTGACTTCATCAAATACAATGCGAAACTCTGAGGCTATAGGATCAGGCATTTCACTACCCACCATCTGCAATGCACTAGGAAAAGCATGCCCTGCTTTCATTGCTCGCCCCATCAGATCAAGCGCATCTGGTAACTGCCTTTCAATCACTATCATTCGATTGTGTTTGGCACTTTGCATATAAAGGAATGGTAAAAAGCTGGAAACCACGGCTATTGCAAAAACAGTGAATAGTGGAAGGCCAAGCATAAACGCCAGCGCCCCACCGACAATAGCCGAGAGTAAAGTCAAACCAATAAAACCGGCCACGCTTAAATTTGACCCTGATTGCAGTAGTAATCTATCAAGTTGGTGAATGCGTGGAATCTGTAACAGAAACTTTTCCATGCCCGGCGATTTTGCAAGGAGCCTCTGTTTTACCAATGATGCATTTTGATTGCCAGCGCCAGCAGACATAGCCTGCAAGCGACGTTCTATGCGCTTCGCATCAGCACCTCTATAGGCATTCCATGCCATATACATACCCTCTAGCATAAGCACTACCGCTAGAAAACCAAGCACTACAAATAAATAAAATAGATAGTCCATATCAACCCCCTATTCATATATTTGCGTTGGGTCAAATATATCATCAGGTACCTCAATGCCATGTACACGTAGGCGATCAATAAATCTTGGGCGTATACCTGTTGCCCTGAAATGACCGCGTACAGTTCCGTCTGCTGCGACGCCTGTTTGTTCGTAGGTGAAAATATCCTGCATGGTGATGATGTCGCCCTCCATGCCTGTGATTTCTTCAATATGTGTGACCTTGCGCTTACCATCGCTTAATCTTGATATATGCACCACGACGGATAAAGCAGCACTGATTTGTTCTCGCATGGCCTTGGGTGGCAGGTTGAATCCAGCCATGCCGATCATATTCTCCAAGCGCGTTAAGGCATCGCGCGGTGTGTTGGCATGCACTGTTGCCATAGAGCCTTCATGTCCGGTATTCATGGCCTGTAGCATATCTACCACTTCCGCACCACGTACCTCGCCGACGATGATGCGGTCTGGGCGCATACGCAAACTGTTTCTAACCAGCATGCGCGGTGTTACTTCACCTTTGCCTTCAATATTAGGTGGGCGAATTTCAAGCCGAACTACATGTGGTTGCTGCAATTGCAGTTCAGCAGCATCTTCAATGGTGATTACCCGCTCATCTGCATGAATACTGCTGGATAGAATGTTGAGTAAAGTGGTTTTACCTGTACCAGTACCGCCAGAAATAAGAATATTGACTTTAGCTTTAACCAAGCCTTCAAGAATTTCTGCCATAGCTGGCGTCAAACTTTTAAACTGGATGAAGTCCTTCATCAGCAATGGGCTTAATGCAAAGCGGCGAATAGAAAGAATCGCACCATCCACAGCTAGAGGAGGAATAATGGCATTAACACGCGAGCCATCAGGTAGCCGCGCGTCGACCATCGGGCTGGACTCATCAACACGGCGCCCGACGCCTGATACAATTTTGTCAATGATCTTGAGT
>DAIDAH010000084.1 GCA_027310735.1 Methylotenera sp.
GAAAGTGGTGGGGATTCGTGTTGTGATGGCGCATCAGCCCTTTAAGCGTTGCGCCATATATTTGCCAGTAATGTTGCCGAAGGGTATGTGCCTCTGCTTCATCCAAGGCTAGTGTGTCCATGATGTATTGCGTCATGGCACGGTTCATCACGGGGAAGATGTGTGACGAGGCGTTGTGCAGGGTATCGTCTAGATCGAAAATCCAGATTTTTTTTGTCATTTCAAACCTAATGAGACTTTTCTATCATCTGTTTAGAATCAGTGCTTTGCCCTCCCCAAGCGGACTGCTAACGTTAGACAAGGCGCCGATGGATGGGTTATGTTGCATGATGCGTGCCCAGCAATACTATTTCGAGATCTGCTTCTGCTACTGATGAACTGCCGAGCGCATCTTGGCGCATTGCCAGCACCATATTAGTGAAGGTGCCACACTGTTCTTTGGTATTCATGGCAGCGCCCAAGCGTTCAAATGCTGCAAATGCAGTTATTACTGCGGGGGCACCATAGAGCGAGATTCTGCATTTTGCATCTGCGGTTTTTGCGCCCAGTTGTCGCCCCTCTGATGAGGTTTTTTGATGTCCGAGATTTGCGTGTTCACTTACACACTGCAAATAATCAGCATATGCCTTTGCTCGGAGGTCTCGCTGATGCTTCTTGCTGTCGAGATGCCGAGTAAACAGGAATTGCAATACGGCTCCAACTACAAGACCAATTAAAGAAACTACAGCGGTATTCACTGGCTCTCCTTTGCAACATAACAATTAATATTAAGACGCAGCATGCTTGAATTAATAGTGATTTAAGCTGCTAAGTATTACTTAGCCTTAATCAGCGTACCCACACCTTCATCTGTCAGCACTTCAAGTAATAGGGCATGCTGAACACGACCATCAATAATATGTACGGACTTCACGCCACTACGAGCAGCATCTAAAGCTGAACTGATTTTTGGTAACATGCCGCCTGAAAGTGTGCCGTCTGCTACCAAGTCATCAATCTGTTTAGGTGTTAGGCCTGTCAGCAATTGACCATCTTTATCCAGTACGCCAGGTGTATTGGTGAGCAGAATGAGCTTTTCAGCGTTTAAGATTTCAGCGAGCTTGCCGGCTACAACGTCTGCATTGATATTATAGGTTTCACCATCAGCGCCTACGCCAATCGGTGCGACTACTGGAATGAAGTCACCGCTATCTAAAAAGTTGATAATGCTTGGGTCTATGGCGCTGATTTCACCTACCTGACCAACATCAATCATTTTGCTTGGGTCGTTCAAGTCTTCCATCAGCAATTTATGCGCATGAATAAAGTTGCCATCCTGCCCTGTTAAACCAACCGCTTTACCACCATGACGATTAATCAGGTTCACGATTTCTTTATTCACTTGACCGCCCAGCACCATTTCCACTACATCCATGGTTTCAGCATCGGTGACGCGCATACCTTGAATAAACTCGCCTTTTTTGCCAAGTTTATCCAGCATTTCATTGATTTGCGGGCCGCCGCCATGTACCACAACTGGGTTCATACCGACTAGCTTCAGCAAAACCACATCTTGTGCAAAGCATTCTTTTAAGTGCTCGTCTGTCATGGCATTGCCGCCGTATTTGATGACAATGGTTTTATCAAAGAAGCGTTTAATGTATGGCAGCGCTTCGGCTAGCGTCTGCGCTTTTTGAGTTGCAGTAGTTTTGTTTAACATATGTGAGTTCGTTAGAATTTAGTAAGGTGTCTGAAAGATTACTTTAACGGCAACATTAATTAGAATGCCTAGGATTGTATCTAAAAATAGCCGTTAGTGTTTTTAAAATTACGAGAATTTGTAATCGCGCTTCAAAATGGCTGTAGTTGTTATTTGGTTTTCTTCACAACATCAGCCGCATTCAACTTTACTTTTAATAACGCTTCAAATTTCTCAATCGGAACTGGTTTGCTAAAGAGATAGCCCTGATAGAGTTCGCAACCGTTGTCCAAAAGAAATTGCCGTTGCTCTTCTGTCTCGACTCCTTCGGCAATGACGCTTAGATTAAGGCTGTGTGCCATGGCAATGATCGTACGTACAATCGCTCTGTCGTTGGTGTCTGTGGCAAGGTCGTGTACAAATGACTGGTCAATCTTGAGCTGATTGAGTGGTAGTCGTTTGAGGTATTGTAATGATGAATAGCCCGTGCCGAAGTCATCCAAGGAAAACTGGACATTGATTTCTTTCAATGCGTTCATTGTTGCAATGCTATCTTCGATACTCTCTAAAAGCAGGCTTTCAGTAAGTTCCAGTTTTAGAAGTTTTGGGTTGATGGCATGGTGTTGCACAATAGATCGTACTTGCTCCACAAAATTATCCTGAAGGAATTGTTTGACACTGACGTTCACTGATAGAACGAGGTCACGGGTAATTGCATTTTTCTCCCAAGCTTTGAGTTGGAGGCAAACCGACTCTAAAACCCATTTTCCTATGGGTAGAATCAAACCAGATTCTTCAGCTAGTGGTATGAATTGATCTGGTGATACCAACCCGAATTCAGGGGATAGCCAGCGAATCAATGCCTCTGCGCCCAACGGCTGGTGCAAATCGTTCACCTGAATCTGGTAGTACAAATGGAACTGGTGATTATCAAGGGCTTTGTGTAAATTTCCCTCAAGTGTTGCGCGAGTATTGATGAAATCCATCATTGCCTGATCGAAGAAGCGCAAGGTGTTGCGACCCGATTTCTTGGCCTGATACATAGCGATGTCAGCCTGCTTTAATACCTCTTCTAAAGACTGCTGGTGGTCTTTAATCAGCGTTGCGCCTATGCTTGCGGTGCTAGTATATTCATGTGTACCGAGTTGGTAAGGCTGATTAAGCGAAACCAGTATTTTTTCACAGACGGCTTTAGTCTGCGCTGCAGCTTCAAGGTCTTTTTTACTCAGGTCTTCAAGCATCACAACAAACTCATCGCCACCCAGACGAGCTACAGTGTCACATTCACGCACACAGGATTCAAGCCGATGTGCAACCATCTGCAATAGTAAATCTCCGATGTCATGGCCTAGTGTGTCGTTGAGTGTTTTGAAGTTATCTAGATCAATGAACAACAGCGCGCCATCCTGACCACTACGCTTACTGGCAACTAATGCGAGTTTGAGGCGATCCATGAGAAGTCGCCGATTGGGTAGCCCGGTTAGAAGGTCGTAGAATGCCAGATGCTTGATGGTGTCATCGGTTGCTTTGCGTTCTGATATATCAAAAAATGTTGTTACTGCACCTGTTACTTGATTATCATGGATAATCGGGTAAAGCCAATACTCCACTGGGATAGGGTTTCCACTTCGATGCCAGAACACCTCGTCGTTGCCATGTATTTTTTCATGGCTTATGAATGATTGATGAATAAGGCATTTGTTTTCAGGGTAGGGCGTTGCATCAGCGTAGGAATGATGTATCAAGCTATGTAAGTTTTTGCCAATTAAATTATCGGCACCCTTATAGCCTAAGATGTGTAACGCGGCTTGGTTGACAAAGGTGCAGTTACCGCTGGCATCTACCCCGTAAATACCCTCTGCAGTTGAATCCAGTAGTAATTGGGCTTTTTGTTGTGCTTCTTTGACAGCTTGTGCTTGTTCACAGGCAATGCAGGCCGTAGCAAGTTTGTCTGCGATCTGAGTGAGTGCGCCAAGAACCTGTTTCGAGAAAATCGGCCCAGCCTTGCCAAGTACCATCATTCCGTAATCAGGCAAGATGAATGCCATCAAAGTGTGTCCGGAGGTTTTAATCATAAATGGTTGGCGAGATGCAGGAGATTCAGCCATGCTGTGTTGGCTGATTGAGAGCACTGCCTTGGAGTTTTTGATGTGGTAAGGAATGCAATGTACGATTTTCAGCGTCCCATTGGTGCTGCGGACTACAGCACCAATGTTGCAGCCCAATTTACGCATCATTACCGATAAGCTGCTCTGCAGCATGGGCTGCAAGTCAGTGCCGTTACCAACTGCCATCACAATTTGAAACAAAAACTGATGTTCTAGTTTAATCAAGGCATACTCTCCACGATTAACGTTATTTATTTATCTGGCAATTGGTGTTCCGGAAATAGCATAAGGCGGCAGATGTTGTGTGTACATGTCAACATGTAAAACTGAGATTCCTACACATGACGTACTTATTTTCTATCCAGCTATGATGCTTAATTCATGAGGCGTTCAATGTAAGTGGGCTTTACTTCTTTGAGAGCTAACTCTCTTACTACCCTGAACTGTTTCATTCTCCCAAATGGTCGCAATAACAACGGTTTTATTATGGAATTCAAGATAGTCCTGTCCGCTGTTGGCTATCTCTCCTAAAGTAAATGCACCGATCAATGGGCGTGGTGCGTGATGTAATGAGTCAATTTCATTGTTGATCTTATCGCCAAGAAACAATGCACGGGAAATGCAGTCCATAGCAATGTCCACAGCCGACTCTGAGGCTGCCTTGCTGTTACTATCTACCATGGTGCGAACTCGTGTTGAAGCAGATAAGAGGCTACTGTGATTCCCGTTCATAATGTGTACTAATGATCCGCATGGTACATCTCCAACACACACTAGGCCGCCATCATGGCGTACTGCGATTGGGTCTCGCACGACAAATTCCATATTAAGTCGTGCCATTCCAAAAGGATAGGCTTGTGAAACATCTGAAAAGTTGAAAGAAAAACCTGTTCGATCCTCTAAAACATGGCGATAGACCTCCAGTGCTGGCTCCCAATCCAATGTGATGATGACGTTGTTTTCTGAACTAGTGACCTCGAATGGACCTGCAATAGGTACCCAGCCGTGTGCCACGCTCACTTGACTATGCAGCTTGGGGATAGCCAGTATCGCGGCATCGCTAATAACACCTTGTGCCGTAATTAAGCAATGCATGTTTTGTGTTGTAAGCGAACCTGCACCGCCACCTATGAAATTTCCTTGCAGACCAAATGTATTGAACAGAGAGTCTATTAATGCGCCAATGCGAGGCGCTAAACCATCGACCAGAACAAACATCGTTTTGGCTTCTGGCATGCTCTTGGTTGGTATCGTCTTGGCTAGCCATTCATCGTAATCCAATGCCGGATCGCTTAGGGAGGGCACTATATAAACATCGAGTGTAGACTTCAGCCCCAACACAATGTTGCCATGGTCAAGATATTCAGAGTTTGCAATTAACTTTGGAAAAACACCACCAAAAATTGGCACAGATAAATTGCGTAAAAACTTATCGAAACTATCAGGCACCATGCCATTGCTTTCACAAGCCAATGCGATAATGCCATTTATACCTGCGGTTGAAGCTATTTCTGTAATGGCCGTACGCATGGAATCCCAATTACCTTCGCTCTGGATGATGAAAGGTATCGCGTCAAGTACATCCGGGTTGAGCATGATCCGCGATCCTTTGTAGTCAAGAGTGACAGATTGAGCGATTTTGAAATGTAATCGACTAATGGAGATGCGTAAATTCGTTCTAACACGTAAGGGTTAATACTTATCCATTCTATGGATTTTTCTGTGAAGGTTGATATATGCAGGCTGATTTTATGGCTTAAAACTGGGTATAAGGCCATAAAGGTTTACTCAATATATTGTATTAAGCTTGCCTTAAGATTCGGAGCCAATAATGAATGTGTCTGGCTAGCTTAAAAGGAGATGATGACCCATTAAAGTGCGCGCTAAATTACAAATGTTGACTATAGCTTTTATTTGCATTTTTCTTACCGCATGTAATAAGCCTCAAGAAGCAGAATTAAGTATGGTTAAAGTTGAAGTCGCAGATAATAATGTATGTAGGCTTGATTAAATCAATGTGAGGTGAACTTTTACATACTAAGTTTGCCGAATTGTACGAAATTATGCGTGTTTTGTTTCTTTAAACCGTTAAGCTAGAATCGCGCTTTAGCAAGCTTGGTTACTTGTTTGAAAAAGTAGGCGCTATGTTTTGAAGTAGTTCTATTGCGCATTAATTTCAATTAATAGCTTTTTAATAAATACCTTATATGCTGACTGAATGTCAGTGATTATTTTAAATTTACCTCGGAGATTCAACTCATGAAACAACTGCCTCTTAAACGACTTTCTGCGGCAATGCTGCTCGCTCTTGGCGTTATGAGCAGCGTATCTGCTTTTGCAAACGATAAGGCTGTTGCTTATGTATCTAACCAAGATGGCGGTGTGATCGTCATTGATCTTAAAACCATGGAGGTTAAAGGTCCCGCTGAGATCGGCGCTAAAGGGCCGCGTGGTATTGGTGTGACCGCAGATGGTAAGTGGTTGGTCACAGCAAACAAAGATGACGGCAATATTTCTATAGTTGATACCTCAGCTGCTACTAGCCCTAAGTTTGTGAGCATTGGTAAAAATCCCGAGTTTGTCCGTGTACTAGGTGACCGTGCTTACGTCACCTATGAACCTAGCGCTAAATCTGGTCCTCCACCTAAGCCTGGTGCTGCTAAGGCTGAAGATGATGACGATAATAAGATTCCAGGGCGTATTGCCATCGTTGATTTGAAAAAAGCCAAAGTGATTAGTGAAATCATAGGTAAGCCAGAAACCGAAGGTGTGGAGTTTTCTAAGAATGGTAAACAGATGTTTGTGACTAATGAATCAGATAACTCAATCACGGTGCATGACATGAAGTCTGGTAAGTTGATTAAGAGTATCTCTGTTGGAAAGTATGGCGAGCGCCCACGCGGCATTAAAGTTTCGCCTGATGGGAAAATGATTGTGACCACGCTAGAATTCTCTAATAAGATGCTAGTGCTTAATGACAAATTCCAAGTCATCAAGGAAGTGCCTACAGGTAAAGCGCCTTATGGTGTTTCATTTGATCAATCTGGCAAACGTATTTTTGTTGCCGCAAACAAGGAAAAGGCTTTGCAGGTTTTTGATGCTAAGACTTTTGAAAAAATCAAAGACATTCCAACGGGTGATAGATGCTGGCATTTTAGCTTTACACCAGATGATCAACAGATACTGCTGGCTTGCGGTAAGTCTAGTGAAATTATTGTAATCGATGCCAATAAGCTGGAAGTCACCAAACGTATTCCAGATCAGGAAATGCCTTGGGGTATCGTTACCTATCCAAAAGCGATGGGTAGTTTGGATCGCCCCTAGTTTTTGTAACTTATCTTAAATCAAGCAGCCTCAATCAAGCCGCCTCGCCTCTTTGGTGGGGTTGCTTGTCTAGTAGTGATTGCATTCTTTCTGCTGCATTTGCCAGCTATTGGGTACTTCAGATGTCTTGTTTAGTTATTTGACAATGGTGCTTGCCATTGATTGAACGGGAGTACCGTTAGGTTTGAATTGTAGTAACGCGGGTCATTGGAAACTTCTTCACCGATCCATTCAGGGAACTCTATTTTTTGATCTTCTGAATCTAGTTCGATCTCCGCAACAATCAAGCCTGTATTGTCGCCAAGAAACTCATCGACTTCCCATGTTTGCCCTGCAAAGCTTACTCGATAACGTATTTTCTGGATTTGCGGGCCAAAGCATAGCGTATCTAACATGTTGGAGGCATCGGCAACTGGTATTTCGTACTCATATTCGGCTCGCGTAATGTTTTTGGTCTTGCCTTTGATCGTTAGAAAGCCTTTTTCACCAACTATCCTGACGCGAACAGTGCGTTCAGAATCTATATTCAGATAGCCTTGGCGGAAAAGTTCGCCAGAGGTATGGTGTTTCCAATCAGTGTTTTTTACCAGAAACTTACGTTCGATTTCATTAGCCACTTTTTATCCTTGAAACACCTTGAAAGTTGTACTTCATTTCAATCGTCAGAAAATCGCCTTCATCAGGGGTATATTGCGATATTAATGTGCGTATCGCTGAGTTTATTTTAAATGACGTCTACTTGTCCAATGGAATGCCTTGGTGGCATTGGAGTAGTACAAATAAATAATGACTAGGTTTAAGATGGACGCCTTGTATGCGATGTTTTGGAAATAGATGCAAGGATGAATGGTCATCGTTCACTTAGCTATAGTTTGTTTTGGGGTAGGCTATAAAAGCATTGAGTGAAATGACTACATTATCTATACTTATCAGTGAATTTATTGAGTTTTATAGTGTGGATTACGTTAGATGTAATTGATATTTCTTAACCAATCAAATTGAGCAGCTGATTAAATATGTGGAAATCTCGAGTGATCTGGATTGCAACTATAGCCTTGATACTTGGCATCATCAGCGCTTTCTATTTTGCTAGTGCTCGTTTAGATGATCGCCAAATACGCATTTCAGCTAATCCTTGGGTAGGGTTCACGCCGCTTATCTATGCTCAGGAGAAAGGTTGGCTGGAACAAACACAGTTTAAATTCTTATGGCAGGTCGACTTGTCTGAAAATTCTCGTCTGTATGAACGTGGGTTAGCGCAGGGTTTTACTGCAACACAATACGAAATGCTGCATTTCAAAGACTATAGTCATATCAAGCCGGTTTTCTTAATTGATCGCTCCGCGGGTGCTGATGCGATACTCTCAAATTTCACGTTGGAGCAATTGCGCCAAGCAAGTCAGCCCATCAACGTTTATTTGGAGTTGGGATCCTTGAATGAGGATTTTTTCCATGCATTTGTTGAAGAAAACAAGCTGGATCATTTACGATTTACATTCATTAATTCAGACCAGAAAGTGATTGCTCAAATTATGCCGAGCGATGCGCCAATGGTTGCAATTTCTTATGCGCCTTATGTTTCAGAGCTCACGAGACACGGATTTATTAATATCGCTTCTACTAAAACTTTGCGTTCTTTTTTTGTGATAGATGCCTTGTTTGTTGATGAGCGATTCCTTATTGGTAGGCAAGATGAATACAGGGATCTGCAAAATATATTTAATCGCGCTAAAGATCAGCTTCATCAGGATTCTCGTGAATATTATCAGGTTGTTCGCGGCTATTTAGAGGGGCAAAGCTACGAAGAGTTTATGGCGACAACTCAACAGATTGCATGGGTGAGCCCTGACAATAGTGCTCCACTGATTCGTCAGCTAAAAATGCAGAACGTTCCTACAAACAATCTTCTACCATGAGAATATATAAATTCGTACTTATATGGATTGTGGTTTTCGGGTTGATTGCAACCGTATTAGCTACAGGTTTTTATCTTGTTGAGCGAAATTTACTGTTACATACACTCGCTGATAGTTTGAATAGAAGCTTATATCGCCTTGAAATTGATATTGCTCATGGGCTGGAAAGTGGCCGCTTAAACGAAGTGCAGCAACTACTCGACGAAACGCCTGCAATTAATAAAACAATCGCAGTGGTGTCGGTTTCAATAGATGGACATGTTATTGATGTGTCTTCATCACGTTCATTGAAAGGGAAGGTAGTCGGTGAGCAATATCACTCGATTAGCAGCCTAGACAAAAATATCTTCAAAAATTATGCAAAGTATCGTAGTGATTTCTATTTTTTTGAGGGCACTCATAAACATGACGCGGCGTTGTTGGCGCACATTGATGAGGAATATGTCTTTGGCCGCTTAAATCAAGTAGCAACCTATTATGCAGTATTGATATTTTTTGTGATTGGTTTTGGGTCGGTTGTTGCATTCTTGCTTATGCGGCGATTATTAATATTACCGTTAGATAATGTTATTAAGCATGCTCGAGATGCGAGTACTGTTGGTGATGCGTATTTAATCTCAGAGTTTTCAGAGCTTGATAACACGCTATGCGATTCATTTGATAGGCTGCGCCATCAGCAGGAGGGCTTACAATCTGCACTTAATGATGCACTTTATCTAGATCGCATTCTTCGTACTGTTGCGGATATTAATCAGCTTTTAATTTCTTCGCAAAATATAGACGAGTTGCTAACGCTAAGTTCGGCCAGACTCGCAGAGCATACTGGGTATAAGCTATGTTGGATTGGATTGGCTGATGAAGATTGTATCAAGGTAAAGGCATTTTCATCTGATGCTAAAGGTGATTTAGCCATCGGAATGATCATGGCGCGTTTGACTGAGCACGCTGATGATGCTGTGAGCCGTGCCTTTTTACAAGGCACGCCTACTGTAATAGACCATTTGGAGACGAGGGCAATAACAGATCCTTGGCAATTGGTTACAGTGTATGGCAAGTGCGGATCATTTATCGCGCTACCTTTAATCCCCCGTATTCATGAGCAACCTGTTGGTGTGCTTGGTCTTTATACGCAGAATAGTAATGGGTTTGCTCATAAAGAGATTGAAATGTTAGAGGAGTTGGCTGGTGATATTGGTTTTGCGATTCGTGCCTTTACTCAGCGTAAACAGTTAGAGTATCACCTGACTAGAGACAGTCTAACTGAATTACCTAATCGTACTTCATTGGTGGATCAGTTGGCTATCAACTCCAGCGTCACGCTTGCAATCATTAATATCGACCGTTTCAGTGATATTAATGATGTCTATGGCAGCCATGTTGGGGACTGCTTATTGGTGAATTATGGACGATGGTTGTTGCATCAGATCGAAGCGCATGATGGCATCTCTCTGTATAAAATGAGTGGCGATGAATACGTACTTTCATTTACAGGCTGGAATAATTTGGATGCGTGTTGTGAGTTTTTAGAAAACTTGATTTTATTGAGCGCTAAAGAGTCGTTCGTTGTCAATGATATTGAAGTGCTGTTGACGATCACCATTGGTGTAGCCGAGGCATCCGAGCGAGTTTTGGCGCACGCCTCTAGTGCCATTAAGCAGGCCAAATTAATGCATCAGCGCTTGCAGGTGTATTCAAATGCTTCGACGATTAAGGATCAAGAAAGCAATATTTCTTGGTATAAGCGCATTAAAGCGGCAATTGATGATTCGCGTATCGTGCCTTATTTTCAACCTATTGT
>DAIDAH010000085.1 GCA_027310735.1 Methylotenera sp.
CCTTTAGGCTTGCCTGTAGTACCCGAAGTGTAAGTAACTTTTGCTGTATTAGCCGGCAAAACGCTACTCTTTTCTGTATGCAAAGTAAACTGGGTAACCACTTTACCGCCCAGCCTATACTCTATTTTCCTTAAGACTTTTGCATCACTTTCATTGAAAATTTTCTCAAAAATATCCGGCTGATCCGTCAAAAGTACATCAACGCTGGCATCATCAAGTGCATGCAAAATCTGTTCGCTGGAAAAGAAATATGGTAGAGGCACCACTGGCAAGTTAATCTTTAATGCCGCCAAATCAAGAATTGCCCAAGCGGGTGAGTTGTCCATGGCAATGGCCAATACTTTAGCTGAATTGTAATTTAGCTTGATTGCAACTTGCTCAATAGCACCAGCCAGATCCGCATAACTGAATGCGCCTTCGCTGCCCTGTATGGCTATTTTGTGCGGCGTACTAGTTGCAAAGTGAGCAATAGCATCAACCACTGAATGACTATTTAAGTTCAAAATATAATGCCTATAATGGTTGTATGCGGCGAATTGCCATGACTTGCGGGTGTTCATTGTAATAAGTGCCCCAAGCTGCGCGCTCTGACTCAGGAATACGATTGATACGCGCTTCACCCAATAATTGCAAAGGCATATTGAGCTTGGTTAAAGAGTTGCGTAAGGTAGAAATGCCAGTGAATACTGCATATTCAGAATCAGTGCTATGTAAATAAAGGCTAATGCTTGCCAGTAAGCTACGCACATTAACAGGCTCTGCAACAGCAAGATTACCGACTTCTAAAATGGCGCTACGGCGGACTGGAGTGTTGCTATGCTGAGATAGTAGCGCCTCAACTGGCGCATCTAGGTAGGTTTCTAAAAATAATTCTGCTTGGTCGGCATGCCGCAATCCGCAAGCCGCCAACAACTTACCGCTGGCATCACGAACACTCATGAGCTTAGGCATAAAATGGATTATTTTTGCATTATGTGCACGCTCAAACATGGCGCTGATAAAGCCTTCCAATTCTTGCCTATCAAGCGCGCCTTGCTCTGAAATTGCAGTGATAACCGGTGGTGCAGCATGTAAATGAATGGCTGCTTTTTGTTTTACTTGCGTTGCAGGCAAAGGCAAGTCTTGTGTAATGGTAAATTTCTGTTGCTGTGCGTGCCGCATAAAACACTCCTAGTAAGAATGTTTTAATATGAGCAATTGCTATGCCATACTGCACCAAGCCATGTAAATTAAAAATTTACACAATAAAATCATATAGTTAAATAGTTAATATAGTAACTAAAAGGTGCACAGCACTCCTGCTAGATACTACGAATTTTGCAGGCTTGCAGAGTTGCGTAAGAAAACACTGCAAATTTGGTATGATTTAGAATCGTCTGTAAATAAATGTGGGGGTAGGTGTTAATAAGCTATTTAGCACAATCAAGCTCAGGCTCACGTGTTGAAAATGCGCCATCGGCATTAATCCAAGCCAATGGTTTAACACGACTATCTAGCTTGCAGGCATCAATATAGCCTATTGCACCAGCCGTATCGGCAACAAATCTAAGCATTGCCTCTTGTGAGTCAACCACATGCGGCGGTGAAATACCGTGAAAATATAAGCTATTCCAATAGTTGGTTTGCGTTTCTGGAGCACTCTTTAGAACGGATCGCGAAAACTGTAGCCTGAGAGGATTGCTTGCAGGATAATTCAACGCTTGCACATATTTCCCATCTGCCCAATACAGTTTTTTACGCCAAAATATTAATGCAAGTTCATTCACTTCGATTGACTTCATGCTATGCGTTTGCGGCACAATTACGGCAATGACCTCAGCCTTGGCTTGTATTGCAAAGCCAAAAAGCAGAGCAGTCATTGCGAGTAAGGTTAGAAATGATTTACGCATGAGTAACTTGGTCATCAGAATAAAATAGCAAATGATGCCAATAAGCCTTTAGGAGACTCTGTGCGCTCATTGTCACCAGCGATATATTCAACTTTAAATACATGACGTGGTGTCATGCGCCAAGCAGTCCCTAATACCAGACGTTCACTTGAGCCCGTAACAGGGCTCTTGAAGGTTTCCACGCGAGCAACAGCAAACCATTGGTGAGCGATTGGCGCAACTCCCTGCAAATAAGCGCCGCTACCGCCATCACTATCGTTACTGTAATAGCGCTGAGTGGCTTCCCCACTCCACTCCCAGCCATTATGCTGTACTAAAAAATCGACTCCCAACATGCGAATACTGGGGCTATTGAGCGAACTCTCACGAAACTCTAATAACGACAACCCCCAATTCACTTTGCCAGAAAGCACAAAACGGGCGCCTTTAATATCGTCATAAAGAATATCTTTTTTGTCCGTATGCTGATCTTTGGATAAGCCCACAAAAAAATTGTACTCTAAGGCTTCACTCTCCGAATCCTTTAAAGGCAATGCGCCATACAACATCAAACCATTCGTGCCGACAGGGAATAATTGGTTACCAGTAGCTAAAGGGCGAGATGTAGTCCAAACCAGCGGTGCGGCATGCCCTAAATTCCAACGACCGGCTGGTGTTAAAAAGCGACCAGCCCGGAGATTCAATTTGTCAGATAAGTTGTAATCTACATAAATACGTTCTAGGTAAAGACGACTCATGCCTAAGTGGGTATCAAGTCCAGACCCTGTACCATTCTCATTTAAGGTAAGTGGACGTTCTACGTCCAGCTCAGACAAAAAACGAAAGCGGCTTTCATTCTCCCAACTCAGAATCAAGCCTACCTCATTGAACGCACCGTCTGTTTTTCCACCGGGATGCGCATTGAGTCCTGCACTTAAGTAGCCGCCTAATTTAAAATCATCCAATGCGGATGGAGCCGCTTCCTCTGCGACCACTGTTGGACTCATGCATAAAGCGATTACTACGGCGATAGCACGCAGCAATTGAGTACACATAATTTCTCCATATCTTAAGGCAAACATCGGTATATCATTCTACTTTGCTGATTCAATTATTTTTCAACCGTTGCGGATGGTATTTCATTCACACCTATGATGCTACTATTTTTACATCAAACTCAGGTTTCGTATTCAATCACATGTTAAGAAAAGTCTTACCTATACGCTTCATTTTACTAGGCGCTTTTTTACTGGTCGGGCTGTTGCCAACGACGTTAGTCACTGGTTTGGCTTTTTACGAAGCACGTAGCGCATTAAAAACTGAAATCGAACACGACATGCAAACACGGGCAACAGCCACCGTGGATGAGGTTGATCGCATCATGTTCGAGCGCTTACACAACACCGCATCATGGAGCCAGCTTGAAATCATGCAGGACGTGCGCATTGGTGATGTGGACAAGCGGCTATCCAAATTCCTGAGTGAATTAAAGTACAGTTATCATGACATTTACAGCGAGCTTTATGTCATAGACAACAATGGCGCTGTGATTGCATCCAGCAAGGTAAGCGCCATCGGCGCACAGCGTGGACAACCCAAACTCTGGCTAAATGCAAAAATCCAGAATATAGATGTGCACATATCAAATATTGTAAACGAACAACTCTTGATATCAGCGGATATTAAAGACGCCTATGAGGGCAAGACACTTGGTACGCTTGTCACCGTATTTAACTGGCATCAAATTACAGATATTCTGGAGAATGCAGTTTCAGGTAAAAGTGGCGCTGCATTGTTTGATAAAAACAATACTATATTATCCACAACCAAGCGATGGAACGATACACAATCCTCTGAGAAAATCTCGACCACTTCGACATCTAAAGGCTACCAAGGTTATGATGGTTTTGCCTGGCATGTAGTGATTGCACAGTACCGTGCAGAGGCATTAGCACCGATTAACAAAATGGCTTATATTTTCTTCGGCTTTTTGATTGCTACCATTGCCTTGGCTAGCTTAATTGCATTCCCGGTAGCAACTGCAATGACCAACCCGCTGAGCCGGCTTACTGCATTTGCCAATAACTTTATACGCGCACCCAGCAATGCGTTGCCGCCTAGTGCCGGTAACTTGATAGAACCTATGGAAATCACTGCACTTTCGAACGCATTTGGAAAAATGATCCATGACCTTGAACGTGCTAAAGAAAATCTGACACGCGCAGCAAAACTTGCAGTAGTGGGTGAAATGGCTGCCGCAATGAGCCATGAGGTGCGCACTCCTCTTGGCATTCTAAGGTCTTCTGCACAGGTGTTATTACGTGAACCCAATATGAGTGAAGATGGACGCGAGGTATGCGGATTTATTATCAGCGAGACAGAGCGCCTGAATAAACTAGTATCAACACTGATAGATTCAGCGCGTCCACGTTCACCTGAGTTTATTAACTCCGATATCAATGAACTTGCACAGCAATGTGTCGCGATGCTGAGAATACAGGCAGAGAAAAAGCACATTGAGCTAATCTGTGAAGCAAGCCCGCATGTCATCGCTCAATGTGATGCAGAACAAATCACACAAGTCTTGTTAAACCTGCTTCTCAATGCTATTCAAGTATTGGCAGGTGGCAAAATAGTACTGAGCATTTCAAGCACAGCCGATCATGCCTTAATCACAGTCGCAGATAATGGTCCAGGGATTCCTGCCGAACAGCGCAGTCAGGTATTTGAGCCTTTTTTCACGCAACGTACTGGCGGCATTGGCTTGGGGTTGGCAGTTGTCAGGCAAATTGTTCTCGCACACCACGGTAACATCAGTGTGCATCAGAGTACCCTTGGCGGCGCTGAATTCCGTCTGCAATTACCTATAGTTACACCGGTGTAAAACAATAAATTAAAATTCCAAAACACTTTTTGAATAGATCAATTGATGAACCAACTTAAACGTATTCTCGCCATTGATGACGAACCCCATATGCGACGCTTACTGGAAATCAGCCTGCGTCAAGCTGGATATCAGCCTATCGTGGCCGAGAATGGGCGTGAAGCACTGGATATATTACGCAAAGACAACGTTGATCTTGTTGTAAGTGATTTACACATGCCAGTGATGGATGGCTTAAAGCTGTTAGAGGCCATGCGTAAAGAAAACATCAACATCCCGCTGATTATCGTCACCGCGCAAGGCGAGGTTGCATCTGCCGTACAAGCTATGAAATTGGGTGCATCAGATTACATTCTGCGGCCATTTGACTTGGAAACCCTCGAAATAGCCATTACCAGAGCGCTTTCCATTACCCGCTTAAAAATAGAAAACCAGTTTCTGCGTGATGAAGCCGATCAAATGGGTAAGAGCCTCATTGGTGAAAGTCAGGCAATTCATCTGGTACACCAAGCCATTTCACAAGTTGCGACAGAGAAAGCAACCGTATTGATTGCCGGTGAAACCGGTACTGGCAAGGAGTTGGTAGCGCGTGCGATTCATCAGCAGTCTCCCAGAAAATCTTCGCTTTTCGTTGCCGTCAATTGCGCAGCCATCCCCGCTGAGATGATGGAATCAGAGTTATTCGGGCATGAGCGTGGCGCCTTTACTGGCGCGGTTAAAGAACGAATTGGCAAGTTTGAACTGGCAGATGAAGGTACATTATTTTTAGATGAAGTGACTGAAATGCCCATTGCCTTGCAAGCCAAATTATTGCGTGCACTTCAGGAAGGTGTGATTGAAAGACTAGGCAGCAATCGGTCACTGAATGTCGACATCAGGGTTGTTGCCGCAACCAATCGCGACCCGCTACAAGCAATCAAAGAAGGTAAGTTGCGCGAGGATTTATATTATCGACTCAATGTATTCCGCATTGACCTGCCGCCATTGCGTGACCGATTAAGCGACATCGGCATACTGGCAGCACACTTTCTAAAAAAACGGCACATCAGCATTGATGAAAGTGCAGTGAATGCGCTGCAACGCTATCGCTGGCCGGGCAATGTGCGAGAACTGGAAAATGTATTGGAACGCGCAGCGATAGTCTGCGGTGGCAGAGCTGTCCGCCTGCAGCATTTGCCGCAAGATATGCAACATAAGAGTGATCTTGCCGAAAACATAACACCGAAGGCTCATATCTCCGCACCATCAACCGAAACACTGTCTTTACCAGATGCGGTACAGGCACTAGAGATACAACTGATTGCGGAAGCACTGAAGCAAGCCAAGGGCAATAAAAGCCGAGCATCCAAGCTGCTAGATATCAGTGAACGCTCGTTATGGTACAAACTTAGCCGTTACCATATGACACTTATTTCTGAAGAATAGTCGTAAAATCACTGGCCAACAGTAGAGATGCAATTCTTCCGAACATAAATGCCTGAGCTACCTAACATGCCAAAATCTGACGGAAGTAAATCTCAACAAAGCTTAACCGACAAATGCCCAACTTTAGCTGCGTTGGCGTTGGATCCCATTGTGTCAGTGGCGACCCTTGCCAATATGCCGGAAATTGAAGTTCCAAAGCTGTTCGCACAGGTAATCGCTGGCTTGAGCGAAGCCAACCTTTTCATGAGCCAATGCCACCTGTTCACAATTGTCGGCCCGCATGACTTTGCATTGGAAATGCAAGCCAAAGCATTGGAGCGAAGTACTATTTACAGAATCGCAGGCACACAAAAACCAGTGATTAAACTACTTGCGCTGATGGTGGCTGGAGAGGCAAAAGAAAACACGCCGCTAGATTACTTAATTGAAGGTTCTGATATACAGCTTGATCTCTTGTATATCATACCGGGCGAGCCATTGCCGACAATTATCCCAGATCATGATGTGGCGATTATTGCCGTATGCGAGTCTGATAAAACCAGAGCGACTCTTGATCGTATCGACCACTTAATCACACAATGGCCACGTCCAGTGCTGAATCGCCCAAGTCACATTCAACGCTGCGCACGTAATCGCCTTTATCAACTATTAGCATCAATACCCGGTCTTGTCATTCCGCCGACAGTACGCGCCAGCAGGTTTGAATTAGAAAACTTAGCAAAACTCGACTCACCTATTCGTGACCTACTGGGCTCTGGTACTTATCCTATCACTATCAGGCCTCTGGATTCTCATGGTGGTCATGGATTTAGCAAAGTCGACAATGCCAAAGATTTAGCTGATTACCTTGATACAACAAAGGCGCTGACATTTTTCGTCTCATTTTATATTGACTACCATAGTGCCGATGGACTTTATCGCAAGACAAGAATCGCATTGATCGATGGCTTGCCTTATATCTGTCATCTGGCAATCAGTGAGGACTGGATCGTACACTATCAATCATCAAGCATGGCTGGAAGCGCCGCTAAACTCGCAGAAGAGGCTGACTGCTTTCAGAGTTTCGATACCGAATTTGCATTGCGCCATCGTGATGCCCTGCTCTCCATCGCTGCACGACTAGAACTGGACTATGCCGTCATTGACTGTGCTGAGACGCCTGACGGCAATTTACTGATATTCGAAATTGATAATACGAGCTGGGTACATGCCACTGACCCAATTGAGATATTTCCGTATAAACAAGGGCAGATGGCCAAGGTGTTTTCAGCGTTTCGCGCCATGCTGATAAAAACATTGACACTGACAAAAGAAACACCTTAAACGATATAATTGACTATTGGTGATGCAAGCGGAAGTCTTCCATAAAATCAACCAGCTTTTCTACCGAAGACAACTGAAGCCCATTGTATAAAGAAGCTCGAATACCTCCAATACTACGGTGCCCACCCAAACCTGAGAAGCCTGCGCTCAGGGCTGTCGAAATAAACTCCGCTTCCAATGCCTTGGTTGGCAGATTGAACACCACGTTCATTTTTGAACGATCCACCACTGCAGCATGGCCTTTGTAAAAGTCATTGCTGTTATCCAAAGACTGATACAGCAGATGTGCTTTTTCTGTGTTTATCTTGTCCATTTTCGACAAGCCACCAATATCTTTCAACAACCAGCGTGTGACTAGCAATACCACGTAAATCGCAAAGACTGGCGGGGTGTTATAAATGGAGTGCGCTTTGATTTGTGCTTTATAGTCTAAAAATCCGGGTAGATTATTGGGCGCATCTTCAAGCAATTGGTCCTTGAGCACAATGACCGTCACCCCTGCTGGGCCGATATTCTTTTGCGCATGCGCATAAATCATCGAAAAATCTTTAGCATTGCATGGCGTCGAAAGAAAGTCTGACGACATATCACACACCCGCGGTATATCGTCTCGACCTAATGTTCGATGAAACTGAAGACCTTCGACGGTTTCATTGGAAACATAGTGCAGATAAGGCGCATCTGCTGAAAAATGCAGCTCATCATTGGTTGGCAGGCGATTAAATCCACTCGCCTCCCCACTCCAAAGAACCCGCACAGGCCCTTCACGCGCGGCCTCTGGCAGCGCTTTACCACTCCAATATCCGGTATGTAAATACTCTGCTGCCGGCCCTAATTTTTTCAATAAAGTCATGGGGAGCATTGAGAATTGCTGGGTTGCACCACCCTGCAAAAAAAGCACATGATAATCTTTGGGAAGATTAAGTAAGAGGCGAATATTCTCTTTAAGCTCGGCTACCACTGAGGCAAACCAATCTGAGCGATGGCTTATACCAAGTATGGAAAGTCCTACCTCTGGAACCGCGGATATTGACTCTTGAACCTGCTGTAATACGCTCTCTGGCAAGACACCTGGCCCTCCGGAGAAATTGAGGTGATTGAGAGGGTTAGTCGGCATTCTATTCATAATAACACTACCATCAAAGCTTAGAGGCTCCCGGCAGGCTTAACAAAAAATCCTCAAAAGCATTTTTGACTTTCAACATATACGCCTTCTTGTACGGGAAGGTGTCTTCTGGATCCATTGCATGTACCACCATGGCATGGTCGATTTCGAATATTAAAAGCTCCCCATCTTGGGTTTCTGCACAGTCGATACAGATGTAGTCCAGTTTTGACTGCTTGTAGACAGCGTCCAGTGCAAACCTATGCCTGCTAACGAATGCATCAAAATTAGCCATAAATGCAGCTTCTTCTGCTCGTTTGGCGGCATCTTCATACATTCCCGCATTGAGGTAATGAATCATCCAGTTGGATGAAATCGCCATATGGCTTGCAAAAGGCTGTCCGGCAATCAACGCCACACGGAACTTGCGGAACAATCCATCTGCGCTGCTATAGTCAATAAAACGTGATAGAAAAAATGCCGCATCATTTACGCCAGCTAAATACTGACTAATTTCCTGCGCACTATTGATTCGGACAAGGTCGCGTCCAGCCTGTGACCCGACTGGGCGTAAGATGATTGGAAAGACGCATCCAGCACAAACATCCTGCAAAAGCACTTCACCACGAATGATTTTTTCCAGCGTATCACGTGCGACTTGTTGGGTGAGTGGCATCAATAGACCAGGGACATTCTGCAAAAGCGCACTGGCGGTGCTACGCTCCGTATTTGGAATATTTTGCGGTGCATTAATAACAGGTTTGTGCCAGTGAGCCAGCAATGGCTCCAATACCATAAGGACTGGTCTACTATCTACCGTGTCTGAGATGGCTACAAATATAGCGTCATGTGCGGGAAGATCAGCTGGCAAAGGCTCATCGACTGAGGCGTAATAAAAAATCAGATCAACATTACTATTTTCAAGCAGGCAATCCAGCGGTGCATTTTCAGCCAAGTCCCCCACTGCCATGAGCATCAACAGACGAAATTTTGCTGGTTGCTTTGCCGCAGGAATGAAATACATGCGCTTCATGAGCAAGGCTTGATTCTGTATGCTAAAACCCATTTCTCGTTGACCTAACGAAAAAAAAGCCGTGGATAAATTCATCCACAAATTAGCATTTTCATCTTCTTGCTGCGCCTTGGATAGCATGTCTAGGGTAACTTGTCGCAAGTCCCCGCCAGTAAGGCTCATTCTCAGAAAGGGAGCAAGCCCAAGGAAAGGTGTTTCAGCAGAAGTCATAGGCAATGGAATTAAAATATCAACGAAAATGGCTGTAAAGAAAAAAGCTAACAGTTAAGCTTTAACTATACTTCAATTTGTTTCACGACGCACCAACTAAGCTATAGCTAGCGCCTCAAAGTACCGCCACTGAGCTAGCGCCTAGGCTAAGACCATTGCCTGTCTGGCAAAAACTATATCGCAAGTCCTTGAGCATCAAACAAACCTTCAAACAAGATTGAGCTCAAATAGCGCTCTCCAGAGTCAGGCAAGATCACGACTATCGTCTTACCTGTATTCTCTGGACGTTTTGCCAAGCGCACTGCAGCTGCAACCGCCGCACCGCAAGATATGCCTGAAAGAATGCCCTCCTCACGCGCCAAGCGTTGCGCATACAGAATAGACTCTTCATTACTCACTTGCTCGATTTCATCTACGAGCGATAGGTCAAGCACCTCTGGAACAAATCCAGCACCGATACCCTGAATCTTGTGTGGCGCAGGCTTTAACTCCTCACCGGCACGTTTTTGAGAAAGCACCGGACTGGCAGAAGGTTCAACTGCCACCGTAATAATGTTTTTGCCTTGAGTCTTTTTAATATAGCGTGACACACCTGTAATCGTGCCACCCGTACCTACGCCGGAAACGAAAATATCGACTTTACCATCGGTATCATTCCAAATCTCTGGCCCAGTGGTTTTCTCATGAATGGCCGGATTAGCAGGATTTTTAAACTGCTGAAGCAGCACATAACGATCAGGGTCAGAAGCAGCGATTTCTTCAGCCTTGGCTATCGCGCCACTC
>DAIDAH010000086.1 GCA_027310735.1 Methylotenera sp.
CCGCCACCAGCGGATTAGGATCTTGCATAGCAACCACCACGCGCTTCACACCAGCTTTAATCAGCGCGTCTACACAAGGTGGCGTGCGACCATGATGATTGCAAGGCTCTAGCGTCACATACGCATCGGCATCTTTTGCCGCATCACCGGCCTGCAATAACGCATGCACTTCAGCATGCGCCTCACCAGCCTTGAGGTGCGCGCCCTGTCCTATTATTTGATGATTCTTAACAATGACACAACCTACTCGCGGATTGGGTTGCGTGGTGTAAAGCCCTTGCTCAGCAAGCCGAAGCGCAAGCGCCATATAAGAATGATCTGCTGCTGAGAACAACGTATTTGTAGTTGGTCGTTGTGTCATATCAGAAGTTTAGTGAGACGAAATACGGCTATTCACTAAACGGTTATTCTCATCAAAGACAATAAGCAAACCATGATAAGCATGCATACATTTACCCAAATCATATTCTATGGAAGTTGCATCCTCATAACTTGGGCGGCCTAACAGCAAGCTTACAGTGTCTTTAGAAGTACCTTTTGCCAAGATGTGCTGTTGTAGATCATAGGCCATATCGCCGCGTTTGCACTCGGTTTCAATCGTAGCAGCACTTTGCATCCATTTCACTTGATTGAATTTATCGCTACCGAATACCACGCTATCTTTCATTGCCCACCAACTAAAAAACACGACAGTGAGAATCACAGTAAAAGCTGCAAATGCAATCGACAGCCAGTTAATCAGTTTCATGCATTCACCTTAAATTGATAGCCGCTATTTATCCGTCGTACGCCGTTTGGCATGTGTAGCAGGCTTATCCAAATCACGAATTGCGTCATTAAAATCATCTACATCAGAGAAGCTGCGATACACAGACGCAAAGCGGATATAAGCCACCTTATCCATTAATCTCAGTTCCTGCATAACACTTTCGCCCAAATTCCGAGCAGGAATTTCACGCTCGCCAAGACTCAGCATTTTTTGCACAATATGATCTAGCGCGCGATCTACATACTCAGTCGGCACGGGGCGTTTATGCAAAGCACGGGTAAATGAAAGACGTAATTTCTCGCGATTAAATTCCTCACGCGTACCATTTTGCTTTACCACTTGCGGCATATGCAAATCAGCCGTTTCATAGGTGGTGAATCGTTTATCGCATGCGCCGCACTTGCGACGGCGGCGAATAGAATCGCCTTCATCATTGACTCTGGAGTCAATGACTTGGGTATCATCTACACCACAAAAAGGACATTTCATATTGAGTTAAGCGTCATTCAATACTTATTTTTGATACACAGGGAATCTAGCAGTTAATGCATGCACTTTGGCTTTAGTTGCAGCGATAACAGCTTCATCTGTTGGATTATCCAAAATATCAGCAATCAAGTTCGCTACTTGTTTTGCTTCATCTTCTTTAAAGCCACGCGTCGTAATCGCTGGTGCACCAATACGAATACCAGAAGTCACAAATGGGCTTTCTGGATCATTAGGAATGGCATTTTTATTCACAGTGATGTGCGCCAAGCTAAGCGCAGCATCTGCAGCTTTACCAGTTAAGCCTTTAGGGCGCAAATCCACCAAAAACATATGAGATTCACTGCGGCCAGAAATAATACGCAAGCCGCGTGCAGTCAGAGCTTCAGCCATTGCCTGAGAGTTTTTAATCACTTGGGCTTGATAAGTTTTAAATTCTGGTTGCGCAGCTTCTAAGAATGCCGTGGCTTTTGCAGCAATCACGTGCATTAATGGACCACCTTGTAATGCTGGAAACACGCTTGAATTTAATGATTTTTCAAATTCAGCTTTAGCTAAAATAATACCGCCACGTGGACCACGCAATGTTTTATGCGTAGTGGATGTAACAAAGTCAGCATGCGGCACTGGATTTGGATACACGCCAGCAGCAATCAAGCCTGAGTAATGCGCCATGTCGACCATGAAATATGCGCCAACTTTCTTCGCAATTTCCGCCATACGAGCCCAGTCAAAACGTAATGCATACGCAGAAGCACCACCAATAAGTAACTTTGGCTTACACTCAACAGCAATGCGCTCCATCTCATCGTAGTCAATTTCTTCTTTATCGTTTAAACCGTAAGGCACGATATTAAATAATTTACCTGACAAATTAGCTGGAGAGCCATGTGTTAAGTGACCACCGTGACCAAGGTTCATACCCATCACGGTATCACCTGGTTTTAAGATAGAAAAATATACCGCTTGGTTAGCTTGTGAGCCAGAGTGCGGTTGCACGTTAGCATACTCTGCACCAAACAAAGCCTTTAAGCGGTCAATGGCTAATTGTTCAACTTGGTCTACATATTCACAGCCACCGTAAAAACGTTTGCCCGGATAACCTTCTGCATATTTATTGGTTAATTGTGAACCTTGTGCTTGCATCACAGCTGGGCTGGTGTAGTTTTCAGAGGCGATTAACTCGATATGCTCATGTTGACGAACAACTTCTTGCTCAATCATGCCCCATAAAGCAGGGTCAGCTTGGTTTAAAGTATTAGCATAGTTAAATGGGGCTTGTGACATGATGTTTAGTTTTCCAAGTACTTGAATAATTTTTAGATAAAAAAGCTTGTCATATTTTACCATGCACTCATATGAAGATTAAAGCCAAGTTTTGGCTAGCCAATTTAGACAAGCTATAATGACTTCAATTAAAAACCTTAACCACAAGGAATCTCCCACATGAAATGGACTGACAGTTTAAGAATTGCCGAATCCCTGTATGAAAAACATCCAGACATTGACCCAAAAACCATACGCTTTACCGACTTAATGGATTGGGTCATGGCGTTAGATGACTTTAATGATGACGAGCAACATTGCGGTGAGAAAATATTAGAGGCGATTCAACTTGCTTGGATTGAAGAGGCTGAGTAGTCAGAAAAAAACTCATCACAACAAAAACTATCGCTTTAAAAGGCACTATTAACCATGTCAAATGCACTAAAAATCCTTCTGAAATATATTGCGTGGTTTACACTTATCGCCATCATACTGCTCACTTTATATACGTGGGCAAGTTTGAACTGGGTATACTCCTCCGGTGAGCGTGCAGGATATGTGCAGAAGTTTTCACTCAAAGGCTACGTTTGCAAAACATGGGAGGGTGAACTGATTTTAGTTTCCATGCCCGGCACTCAGGCAGAGAAGTTTGCCTTTACCGTTAGAGATGAAACTATTGCTAAAAAAATAAATGCCTCTATGGGTAAGCGCGTAAAAATTGATTATGAAGAGCATAAAGGCATTCCGTCCACCTGCTTTGCAGAATCACGATATTTTGTAAAAGACATTCTGAACATTGAAAATCAAGCTCAGCCAAACTGAATTACAACTGAACTACAAACACCTACACTCATGGCCGACCAAAAAAATTACATCACTCCAGAAGGTCACGCAAAAATTGAGGCCGAGTTTCAGCACTTACTGAAAGTGGAGCGTCCGGAAGTAGTAAGAGTGGTTTCATGGGCCGCCAGCAACGGCGACAGAAGTGAAAATGGTGATTACATCTACGGTAAAAAACGTTTACGTCAGATTGATGGACGCTTACGCTTTTTGATGCAGCGCATGGATTTAGCCGTGATTGTCGACCCAGCAACCCAGCAAGGTTTGGAGCGAGTGTTTTTCGGTGCGTGGGTCACTTTATTTTCACTTAAAAATGATACTGAAATCACCTATCGCATCGTAGGCCAAGATGAACTAGAGCCGTCATTAGGCTATATCAGCTGGGTGTCACCGCTGGCTCGCGCCATTACTGGCAAACAGATAGGCGATATCGTCAATGTTGTCACCCCAGCTGGCGACGAACAATATGAAATCATTGAGGTTCAATATCAGCCTCCAGCAAACTTAAATGCTACTAAAGAACCTTAAGCTCAAAACATTAAGTTCTACTAATTTTTTGAGCTAACATGCCTCATGAACAACACCAATAAGCACTGGGATATTTTCTGCAAGATTGTCGATAATTTCGGCGACATCGGCGTCTGCTGGCGGCTCAGCCAGCAATTGGCACGTGAGCACCTGTTGCAAGTGCGCTTATTCATTGATGATTTCAATGTCGCCAGAAAAATCATTATCGACTTGGATCTTACCCAAATATCGCAAGTAATTAACAACGTTGAAATTTGCGCATGGCCTGCACCTATGTCAACATCGGACATTAAACCTGCGCATGTAGTTATAGAAACTTTTGCTTGTGGCTTGCCTGACTTTTATCTTCAACAAATGCAGCCAAGCAAAACCATTTGGATCAATCTGGAATACCTTTCTGCCGAAGCGTGGGTCAGTGATTTTCATGCAAAATCATCACCTCATCCCACACTACCAGTTACTAAGTACTATTTCTTTCCTGGGTTCTTTGACGCTACCGGTGGTTTGATTCGCGAAAAAAATCTAATGACTACGCGTAATGAATTCTTAAATTCAAAAGTTCTGCAAAAAGAATTTTGGCGAAACCTGAGCATCGAAAAAAAAGAGCATCCACAAACTTCCTTAAACAACACCGCACTCACTACTGAAGAGCCAATCAAAATATCACTATTCTGCTACCCACAAGCAAACATTAAAAACTTATTTTTAGCATTAGAAAATGCTGAGAAAACCATTGATATATTCATGCCAGTGAATGAAAGTTCACCCAGACTCTATGATGTATTTACACACTTTAAATCCAGCGAGAATGGGAAAATATGGCACAAGGGAAACCTGACTGTCTATGTAATCCCTTTCTTATCTCAAACAGACTATGACCGTTTGCTATGGGCTTGTGACTTAAACTTTGTGAGGGGCGAAGATAGTTGGATACGTGCAATTTGGGCAGGAAAACCCTTTATTTGGCAACCCTACATTCAAGAAGATGATGCGCACATTCATAAACTAAAGGCTTTTCTGGAAGCATATCTTCATGACGCTACGCAAGAAATGGAATCTACACTACATGATGCGCATCTTACTTGGTCGCAATCTGAGTACAAGCTGCCTCAAATATGGTCACACATCATTAATCACTTACCCAGCATACAGGTCTATACCAGCCAGCAGACAGTAGCCCTTGCCAACCAAGCTGACCTTGCAACTAAGCTGGTGATTTTTAGTAAGAATTTAAGAAAAAATAGAGTATAATGCGCGGCTTTACGCACCCAATTATTTTAATTTAGCAAGGCAACCTATGAAAACAGCTCAAGAACTCCGCGCAGGCAACGTGATTATGGTCGGTGGCGATCCACTAGTCGTAATTAAAGCCGAATACAACAAATCTGGCCGTAGCACAGCAGTGGTTAAAATGAAGTTTAAAAACCTACTGACAGAAACCCCAAGTGAGAGCATCTATGGTGCTGGCGACAAATTTGAAGTTGTTGTGTTGGATAAAAAAGAAGTGACTTACTCTTACTTTGCAGATCCAACCTATGTATTTATGGATGCTGAATACAATCAATATGATGTTGATGCAGAGTTCATGGAAGATGCGCTTCCATACTTGGAAGATGGTATGCCAGCTGACATCCGCTTTTACAACGACAAAGCCATTTCGGTTGAATTAGCGAACTCTGTGGTACGCGAAATCACATACACAGAACCAGCAGTTAAAGGCGACACATCAGGTAAAGTGATGAAGCCAGCTAAAATTGCAACAGGCTTTGAACTTCCAGTGCCTTTGTTCTGCAGCACAGGCGACAAAATTGAAATTGATACTCGCACTGGCGAATACAAAAACCGCGTAATGAAATAATATTTTTCATTTCAGCTTTTGATGAAAAGGGAGCCAGCAGCTCCCTTTTTTATGCCTAAAACTTTGCATTTTATTTATACCTAATACTTTTATATCTAAGACTGGTATGTCTAAAATTGTATAATCGCGTTAATATAGGTATCCAAAATACCGATTTATTCCATTATTGAATCAATAAAAATGGAAACCATAGCGGGAGAAAATAGCATGAACGATAAGCAATTGGTCGCTTTGCAAGCAGCAAAATATATCGAGAGTGGCATGCTGATTGGCTTAGGTACAGGCTCTACAGCCAACTATTTTATTGAAGAACTGGCCAGACGCCAAAATGATGAAGGTCTAAAAATCACAACTGTTGCCAGCTCCACCATCAGCGCTCAAAAAGCACAGTCATTGCACTTGCCTATAGTCGCTCTTGAGCACATCAATCAAATTGATCTATACGTTGATGGCGCAGATGAAATCACACCCGACATGACTTTACTAAAAGGTCGCGGCAGTGATTTAGTTAAGGAGAAGTTGCTCGCCAAAGCTGCATCCAAATTTATTGCAGTCGCGGACGAAAGTAAACTAGTGACGCATATCGGCCAAAACTTTCTGATTCCGATCGAAGTCATTCCCTTCGCTTGGCAACTCACTAAAAAAAGCCTTGAAGCGATTGGGGCGCACGGTGATTTACGCCTCAACGCAGCTAAAGATGGCTTTTGGATAACGTCACATGGTAGTTATGTGTTGGATATGAAATTCGATGCCAGCCTTGATGCAAAAACACTCAACGCTTTGATTAACGACACTCCTGGCGTTGTTGAGCATGGCATTTTTCATGACCTTACCGATGCGGTATTTATCGCTGCTAATGGCGTGGTAACTGAACGTTGGGCATAATCACCCCCCACCAGCACAGCACAGCCATCATGCTGCGACTATCCTTGTTTTTGTTGTTGATTTCCCTGATAGCAGGCTGTTCACCTGCGGATGACAAAAACCAGCAAAGATCTGCCAATGCTAACAGCAAGGAAATTGTCTTTGTTACGCATAACGGTCCAACTACATACTATGTCAATGGTGACAGCCAGTTTGCTGGTATTGAGTATGATTTAGCGACTCTTTTTGTCAAAGATTATATGCCTGGCTACCAAATTAAGTTTTTGGTCGTGAATAGCATTGGCGACGTAATCCCCGCACTACTTAAAGGGAAGGCTAATATTGCTGCCGCAAACCTATCAATCACCCATTTGCGTCAAGAGCTTGTGCAATTTTCCAAGCCTTATCAAGAGACACAGCAACAGCTAATACTGAATAATGAAGTTTTTGAAAATCCTAAAAATCTTCATACCGTTAAAGATTTAGCCTTACTTTCTGATAAAAGTATCGCCGTACCAGCGGGCACCAGCTACGCCGAACGACTTAGTCAATTACAAAAAGAACAACCAAAACTACACTGGCAGGCAATTGAAAATACTAATTCAGAATCTCTACTCGAAGAGGTTGCAAGCGGCCTTTTAGACTTCACTGTAGTCGATAGCCATTTATTAGCGGTGATGAAAAACTACCACCCAAATCTTGATGTCGCGATGCCAATAGGAAAACCTGAAAAAATAGCGTGGGCTTTATCAAAAAATTCTGACCCTCAGCTGATCAGCAAAGTGAATGCATTTTTTGACAAGATTCATCAAGATGGCACATTGCGTAATTTAATTGACCGCTACTACGGCAATGTTGACCGCTTAAACACACAAGACATCACTAACTTTCTAAAGCTTAGCAATACTCTATTGCCGAAATATATGAACATATTTAAACAGGCACAGGAGATAACAGGAATTGATTGGCGTTTACTTGCAGCTATTAGCTACCGCGAGTCGCACTGGGACACCTTCAACACATCTCCGACCAATGTGCGGGGGTTAATGATGCTTACAGAAAAAACTGCAGACTTGATGGGAGTTACCGACAGACTAGACCCTAAACAAAGCATCCCAGCGGGAGCAAAATACTTACTCAAACTTAAAGATACCATTCCAGATAGAGTTCCTGAGCCGGATCGCACTTACATGGCATTGGCCTCATATAACATCGGCTATGCACATGTTGAAGATGCTCGTGTACTTGCTCAACGATTAAAACTCAACCCAGATAGTTGGGTCGATGTTAAGAAAACACTAGTGATGCTGAATAATCCTGAATACTACAGCACAGCAAAGTATGGCTATGCCAGTGGCGGTGCTCCAGTAATCTTTGTAGGTTCCATCCGTAGCTACCAGCGTATTTTAGAGCGTTATCAACCTAGCCATAGTCCAAGCTACAACAACTATAAAATAGCACTTGCTGATGAATATTGAATAGACGAGAGTGCCTCTCGTCTAAATTAAACAGTGGTCATAAGAGTCACTAAGATAAGTGACTATCGCAAAATTATGGTTTTATATAATCAAGATTATTCAGATATGGCTTAAGTACTTCAGGAATCTGAACGCTACCATCGGCCTGTTGATAATTCTCCAACACTGCTACCAACGTGCGCCCTACTGCTAGACCAGAACCATTCAAGGTATGCACCAATTCTGGCTTACCATTTTCATTGCGATACCGGGCTTGCAAACGACGCGCCTGAAATGCTTCACAATTAGAAACTGATGAAATCTCACGATAGGTATTTTGTGCAGGCAACCACACTTCCAAATCATAGGTTTTAGCAGCACCAAAACCCATGTCGCCAGTACACAGTGATACCACACGATACGGCAAGCCTAAAGCTTTCAGAATATGTTCAGCATGCCCTACCATTTCCTCTAATGCGGCGTAGCTGTTATCGGGATGTACAATTTGCACCATTTCCACCTTATCAAACTGATGCTGACGAATCATACCTTTAGTGTCGCGACCATAAGAGCCTGCTTCTGAGCGGAAACAAGGCGTATGTGCCGTAAGCTTAATCGGCAATGATTCTAAGGGTACTATTTCATCACGTACGGTATTAGTGAGGGTGACTTCTGAGGTTGGAATCAAGTACAGCTTGCTATCATTATGATTCAAAGAAAATAAGTCTTCCTCAAATTTTGGCAATTGCCCAGTTCCACGCAACGTTTCAGCATTCACCAGATAAGGCGTGTAGCACTCTTCGTAGCCGTGCTGTTCTGTTTGAGTATCAATCATGAATTGCGCCAAAGCGCGATGCAGTTTAGCAATTTTACCGCGCATCAATGTAAAGCGAGCGCCAGAAAGCTTGGCGCCGGTATCAAAATCCAAACCTAGTGGCGTGCCAACATCGGTGTGATCCTTGATTTCAAAATCAAAAGTGCGCGGTACACCCACTTTACGCACTTCAATATTATCTGCTTCAGACTTACCTTGTGGCACGCTCTCATGTGGCAAGTTAGGTACAATCAATAGCAGGTTCTGTAACTCAGTTTGCAATTCAAGCAAGCGCGATTCATCCGCTTTTAATTGCTCACCCAAACCAGCAACCTCAGCCATTATTACGCTTACATCCTCACCTTTTGACTTAGCAACGCCGATTTGCTTGGAAGTGTTATTACGCTTTGCTTGTAGCTCTTGCGTACGTGTCTGTACTGTTTTTCGTTCTGTCTCTAAAGCTGTAAACTTGGCTGAGTCAAACTCAAAGCCACGTTTACTTAACTGATCTACAACGCTATCTAAATTATTTCTTAATGCTTGAATATCTAACATGGTGTTCCCTAGAGTTTTACCATTCCGTGTTCGACACAGAATCCTGAATTTTATTGAGTGACAACCTATCGGCTTCCATCAGTATGCTGGTGCCTATTTTTTAGCTTTTTTATCCAACTCTTTTAAATGCGCTAATTTTTCGCTAATTTTACCTTCTAAGCCGCGTGATGTGGGCATGTAAAACTGTATTGCAGGTAATTCATCTGGAAAATATTGCTCGCCAGCCGCATAAGCCTCAGGCTCATTATGCGCATAACGGTACTCCTTACCGTAATCCAAGGCTTTCATCAACTTAGTCGGCGCATTTCTTAAATGTAATGGCACTGGGCGCGACTTATCTTGAGCAACAAATGCTTTCGCCTGATTATAAGCGTTGTAAGACGCATTACTCTTAGGGGCTACTGCCAAATAAATCACAGCATTGGAAAGTGCTAACTCACCCTCTGGCGAGCCAAGTCGTTCAAAGATTTGGCAAGCTTCTAAAGCCATGCTTTGTGCACGAGGATCAGCCAAACCAATATCTTCAATTGCCATACGCACGATGCGGCGCCCTAGATACAATGGATCTGCACCACCATCAATCATACGCAAAAACCAATATAAAGCAGCATCAGGATTAGAACCACGCACTGACTTATGTAAAGCTGAAATCTGATCGTAGAAGGCTTCGCCACCTTTATCAAACCTACGTAACTTGCTTGCCATCGTAGTTTGCAAAAAAGCTTCATCTATTTCTGTAACATGCGCGCCTTCTGCCGCATTGAATAAGCTTTCTACAAAATTAAGCAAGCGACGAGCATCGCCATCCGCATACGCCAAAACTTGTTCGCGCACCTCATCCGTTAAGGTCACACTTTCAGCAACCAAAAGCCTAGCTCTCTCTAGTAGCAATGCCAACTCAGGCTCAGATAGTGCATTCAACACAAACACTTGCGCACGGCTCAGTAACGCACTATTCACTTCAAATGAAGGGTTCTCTGTCGTAGCGCCAATAAAGGTAATTAGTCCACTCTCAACAAAAGGCAAAAAAGCATCTTGCTGTCCTTTGTTAAAGCGATGTACCTCATCTACAAACAAGATAGTTTTACGTCCCGATTGCTGCAAAGTATGCTCAGCACGCTCTACCGCCTCACGAATGTCTTTGATGCCAGATAACACCGC
>DAIDAH010000087.1 GCA_027310735.1 Methylotenera sp.
GTTAACTGGTGTATTAATCCAACGCCGACTTAAAGAGGTTGGTATTGAAACTAACATTCGCGTTTTGGAATGGGCAAGCTTTTTGGGACGTTTTATTAAACCTAAAGAATTCGATGCTGTAGTGCTCGGCTGGAGCTTATCTTTAGATCCCGACCAATATAGTATCTGGCACTCCAGCCAGCAAGGGCCGGGACAATTCAACTTCATTAGCTACAGCAATCCTCGTGTAGATAAATTACTTGAGGCTGGCAGATTAGAGCTTAATCCTGAAAAGCGTATGAAAATTTATCATGAGTTCTCAAAAATCCTGTTAGAAGACAGCCCCATCGTTTATTTATCTGCAGGTTATGGCTTAACCGCTATTCACAAACGTGTAAAAGGTATTGATAACCCCGCGCCCCCAGCGGGTATTGGTCATAATTCTTACGAGTGGTATATTCCCAAGGCATACGCACGCACAGAAATAAGCGAGCACTGATTAAAAATACGCCATGCTTAAATACTTACTCAAACGTTTTTTATGGATGATTCCACTACTCATTGGCATCAGCCTGATTTCATTTTTCATCATGCACTTGGCACCGGGAGACATCACTACCAGCGAAGCCAGCTTTAACCCGAAAGCCAGTGAAGAATCCAGACAAAAGCTACGTGAGTTATATAGTTTAGATAAACCTGTTATCGTGCAATATGGCTTATGGCTAAAGCGCATGGCTACATTCGATTTTGGCACTTCATTTGCTTCACATCAACGCCCTGTTTTCTGGCAAACCAAAGACAAAGATGGCAACGTGACACTAGGCATGATTCAAGAGGCCTTACCCATTACGCTACTTATCAATGTATTAAGTCTGATTTTAATTGTCGGCACAGCACTACCACTGGGGGTGATTTCTGCACTCAAGCAGAATCAACTCGCGGATCGTAGCATTACCTTGTTTGTATTTATCGGCTTTGCTATTCCCGGCTTCTGGCTTGCGCTGATACTGATGTACTGGACAGGCGTGCAACATGCATGGCTACCAATTTCAGGTTTACAAAGTATCAGCCATGAGAACATGGGCTGGCTGGCGCAAATTTCAGACTCGCTCAAACACTTGGTGCTACCAGTATTTATCTCTGGCATTACTGGTCTGGCCGGCATATCGCTGTTTGTGCGCAACGGCATGCTAGAAGTGTTGCATCAAGACTACATTACCACCGCACGCTCGAAAGGCTTAAGCGAAAACCGCGTGGTATATGGTCACGCCCTACGTAATGCCCTGCTACCGCTCATCACCATTTTTGGTTTAAGTATTCCCGGCCTGATTGGCGGCTCAGTGATTGCAGAAAGCATTTTTGCCATTCCCGGCATGGGCAAGCTGTTCTACGATGCAGTATTGATGCGCGACTTTCCTGTCATTATGGGCATTCTTACCATTGGTGCCATACTGACGCTTATCGGCAACTTATTAGCAGATGTTGCCTACGCTTGGGCAGACCCTAGGGTCAGACGCGGAGTTGTGCGATGAAAAAGGCCTTTTCCAACCCGCTCACAATTCTAGGTTTTGTCATAATTGCCAGCATACTGCTGCTCGCATTAACCGCCCCTTTCATCGCGCCTTATGACCCAAATGCCATTGATGTTAAAGTCATTTTACTCGCGCCCTCCTATAACCACTGGATGGGCACAGACGGACTTGGTCGCGATGTATTCTCACGCATGCTTTATGGCGCACGCATATCGCTCATGGTGGGCTTTGTAGCGGTAGGTATCGCCACCGCCATCGGTATCGTTTTAGGTGCTATTGCTGGCTTTTATCGCGGCTGGGTTGATACCGTCATTATGCGGACGGTGGACGTCATGCTCTCCATCCCCACCTTTTTTCTAATTCTGGCGGTAATTGCATTTTTAACACCTTCCATCTGGAACATTATGATTGTGATTGGGCTCACCTCATGGATGGGCGTCACTCGCTTGGTACGTGCAGAGTTTTTAAGCCTGCGCAATCGAGAGTTTGTCTTAGCAGCACAAGCCTTAGGTGCTAAAGATGCACGGCTAATCTTTACGCATTTATTACCTAACAGCCTAACTCCTATTATTGTCAGCTCTATTTTAGGCATTGCTAGTGCGGTACTTGTTGAGTCAGGCTTAAGCTTTCTAGGGCTTGGGGTACAAGCACCACAGGCTTCATGGGGTAATATTCTGACAGATGGCAAGGAGTACATTCAGTTCGCATGGTGGCTATCGCTGTTCCCGGGGCTTGCGATATTGATCACCGTGTTAGGGTATAATCTGCTTGGAGATGGGCTACGTGATGCGTACAACCCGAGAACAAGTCGCTAAGGCGACCAACATAAGCATTTTATTAAGTACACAAAGTATAGATAGGAATATGTCATGGGATTTTTAGCAGGCAAAAAAATATTAATCGCTGGTTTATTAAGCAATCGTTCAATCGCTTACGGCATTGCCGCCGCAATGAAACGTGAAGGCGCTGAGCTTGCTTTCACTTATCAGGTAGAAAAACACAAAGACCGTGTAGCTAAGCTGGCCGCAGACTTTGACTCAAAACTGGTTTTTCATTGTGACGTTGCAGAAGACAGCTTGATTGACGCCCTATTCCCAGCCATTGCAGAGCATTGGGATGGTATCGACTCTATCGTACACTCAATAGCCTTCGTACCAAAAGATGCACTAGATGGTGACTATCTGGAGAAAGTAACGCGTGAAAATTTCCGTATCGCGCATGACATCAGCTCATACAGTTTTGCCGCAATGGCTAAAGCAGCATTGCCAATGATGCAAGGCAGAAATGGTAGCTTGCTAACACTAAGCTACTTGGGTGCAGAACGTACAATGCCTAACTACAACGTGATGGGCCTGGCCAAAGCCAGTCTGGAAGCCAATGTACGTTACATGGCGCAAAGTCTAGGTCCAAAAGGTATACGGGTAAATGCTGTTTCTGCCGGTCCGATTAAAACACTTGCAGCTTCCGGTATTGCAGACTTTGACAAAATGATCGGCTTCAATGAAAAACATGCTGCATTACGTCGCAATGTAACGATTGAAGAAGTGGGTAACGCATCTGCATTCTTATGTAGCGACCTAGCATCAGGCATTACAGGTGAAATCACTTATGTTGATGGTGGCATGAACATTACTGCTGCAGGTGTGATTGACTAATAAAACTTGGTTTTAATACCTAAATAAAAAGGCACTGCTTCTATTTTTAGCAGTGCCTTTTTACACAAAAAGTTTAATTAAAATCGTCAGGCCGGAACGCGCCCAACATCACATAGTCAGCAATCAATTAGGGTAAAAAGTGAAGCATCATGGAATTTGAATTTTGGTGGTTATTAGCACTGCCTTTATTTTTCAGTCTCGGCTGGTTAGCCGCGCGCGTCGACCTCAAACAACTGTTAGCTGAATCAACGGCTTTACCCGCAGCCTATTTTAGAGGTTTAAACTTCCTAATCACAAATCAGCAAGATAAAGCAATCGAAGCCTTTTCAGAAGCGGTGCAAGCTAATACAGACTCACTAGAGCTACATTTTGCATTAGGTAGTCTATTCAGAAAGCGCGGCGAGGTCGACCGTGCAATTCATTTACACTTAAATCTTCTTGAAAAAAAAGAACTTGAGCCACAACAAAAAGTTGCAGTTACCGCAGAGCTTGCACAGGACTATCTAAAAGCAGGTCTACTTGACCGCGCTGAAGAACTGTTTGAATCACTCAATGATGATCGTTATCGGCAACCTGCATTACGTGCCTTGCTTGAAATTTACGTGCGTGAACGTGAATGGGAGCGTGCCATAAAAGCTGCGACCGAATTAGAGCGACTTTCTGGCGTACCATTTCGCATTGAAATCGCACATTACTACTGCGAAAAAGCCGTTAAATCAAAACTAGCCAATGACACACATACGGCCCGGTTTGAACTTGATCTCGCTCTTAATGCAAATAAAAATTGTGTGCGCGCCAATGTATTAATGGGTGATTTGGAAGTAGAAGCGAATACGCATAAAGCTGCCATTTCAACTTGGAAGCAAATTGAATTCCAAAAACCTGAATATCTAGGCTTAATCGCGCCTAAGTTACTGAATAGCTATCGCGCATTAAACGAGACACAGGAAGGTTTAAACTTGCTGAAAACCTATCTGCAAACTTACCACTTACCGTCACTGCTAAATGTACTATTCGAGGCTACACTGGCTGAAGAAGGCGCAACTAGTGCAGCAAAACTAGCACGTACAGAGTTAATAAAAAAACCAAGTTTAAGTACATTAGATCAATTGCTGCAAGCTCGTGCTATCGAAGAATCTAATATTCAAACAACTAACCCTGCAGGCAAACCACTTGAGCATCAAGATACGCAACTGATGCAACAAGCGGTTCGACACGCAATTGGCAACAAAACTGCTTATTATTGTGAGCAATGTGGCTTTAAAGCCAAATATCACCACTGGCAATGCCCTGCTTGTAACGCATGGGAAGCGCTACCGGCAGAACCAGTAACCATCTGATTTAGATCAAACCCTATAAAAATGACTATGACCAAACAATCAAACTCCAATGACCCAAAAATTGTTGTTGCATTAGATTACGCTGATGCTGCAAGTGCCATGACACTTGTTAAGCAACTAGACCCAACACTGTGTAGATTAAAAGTTGGCAAAGAGCTCTTTACGGCAGCCGGACCACAATTTGTTACGCAATTAGCACATTTGAATTTTGGCGTATTTCTGGATTTAAAATTTCACGATATTCCCAACACCGTCGCCAAGGCCTGCACAGCAGCAAGTAGCTTAGGCATTTGGATGCTGAATGTGCATGCCAGCGGTGGACTGGAAATGATGCAAGCTGCACGTCATGCAGTTGACAACACTGAAGCAAAGCCACTTTTAATTGCAGTGACTGTGCTAACTAGTATGAATCAACAGACATTAAATCAAATTGGCATTCAAACACCATTGGCAACACATGTACTTAACCTTGCCACACTCACACAACAAGCTGGCTTAGACGGGGTTGTCTGCTCAGCACTTGAAGCAAGTATGCTACGCAAAGCGCTTGGCAATGACTTTTGCCTAGTCACCCCAGGCATACGCCCTGCCAATGCAAGCCAAGACGATCAATCTCGCATTGTCACACCAAAAGATGCTCTGGCTAATGGCTCAAGCTACTTGGTCATTGGCAGACCCATTACACAAGCAGCAAATCCACTCAAAGCACTAGAGGCGATCTATGCGGATATTTCTCTAATGAATTAAACCAGCAGGTACAAAGACATAAAAAAGCCCCGACTGAACTGGGGCTTTTTTATTACGCCTACTCATTGAGTAGACAGCATGTTCACTCAACTACCTTACTTCGTTTTTGCTTTAGTATCAGTTGCGGCTTTAGCTGGTACAGCAGCAGGGGTGGTCACTGTAGTAGGAGCAGGTTTAGTCACTTTAGCAGCCGGAGCTGCTGCAGGAACTACAGCCGTAGTTTTACCAGTTACAGATACATCATTACGCACTTTTTTCAAAATAGCTGGACCAATTCCCTTTACGCTTTCAAGTTCATCTACAGACTTAAAGCCGCCATTTTTTTGACGATAATCAATAATGGCTTTTGCTTTTGCTGGTCCAATTCCATTTAATCCTTCAAGTTCGGCTTGCGTTGCTGTATTCAGGTTAACTGCGGCAAGCGCACTAAGGCTAAAACTTAAAAAAGCTAGTAGTACAAACAACATTTTTTTCATTTTAATTCTCCGTTTTTTGAAACTGACTATTAATTAAAGGGTTGTTTAAATTGGATAAACAACTGACTAATATCTTAGCTTAATTATGTAAAAAAACACAACGTTGACCCTCTATGATTGTTATCATTGACAAAGATCGCTATTAATATAGAATTCACCGCTTCTTTTTATCCAACCGCATATGATGCTGGATAAAAGTGTAAGTGGTAATTGCCCAGATGGCGGAATTGGTAGACGCGCATGGTTCAGGTCCATGTGCCTTAGGGTGTGGAGGTTCGAGTCCTCTTCTGGGCACCAATAAAATACAGCTAGAACCAGCATATAAGCTACTTACAGAGATGTTTAGTGGCTTTTTTTTAACGCATATTTACGCATATTTACGCCATTATTCACTCATATGCATATCCAACATGCCAATTACAAGGTCGATTTACAATTAAGAAAATTGGAACAATGCCTATGCATTACACAATTTATTGATTGAATTTTCCTAGAAGATCCATAACGTTGCTATATCCCTCGTTATAGCAAATAACATCTATAGGTCTTTTGCCGTCTAAAGCAACTTTAGCTTTAGACATCCAATCGTAGAATGCTTTTTGACCACCTAACTTCCTAAGCCCAAGCTCTAATAGTTTCTTGTAATCCTGATTAGGATTAATTACAAGATTATTATCCATTTCTGGAGTGGCTTTCAGCACTCTTTTAAAATTGAACTCATCTGTCTCATCAACACTACAAGATCCGAGGCATCTTGGATAAGACATACAACTCCAGAAAATTGAGCCTCTACGAGTCGATCTAATGTGCATTTGACCACCACATTTTGGACATTGAACTTGTTTGAAACTGGGAAGTTTTTTTAATTTTGCTGATTCAGAAACAAAATCTTCCAGTTCAATTGGCACTGGCTCTAAACAATACCATCCGATTTTTTCATCATCAAAAGCCCCATATTCAGTTGCATAAGCTTCGACTGCAGGAGTTATATCTAATGGAATTTTCTTAATAGCCATAATTAGCTTTGTCCTTGATGAACACTGCCTAACTAATAATAAAGTACGGAGAACGTAGCAAAGTTTGCTTACTAAAATACTCGTTTCCAAAGCCCTGACGTCACCAATAATGTAGCGTACCTAATCATCTGCCAGTTAAACTTAAAATGACACTAAAAATATCTCTGGAAATAATTAGTAAAACCAGCATGTACTTTCAATCCCTGTCTTTTAGTGTTTAGGCAACTCACCACATTGTAACCTAATCCATCAAACATTAATACTTAAAATTTCTTATAAATCAATGTGTTATATAATAAATTCAATCCATCTTGCCATATATTGGCAACTAACATATTAGATACAGAACAGAACATATTAGCCTTTTATGAGGGCCGGCTTGAATTCATGGATATTTTTTTAGATAGCGCTTTAATGAAAAAACTTCAGATGATCAAGCAATTATGCCGTTTAAGTTGGATAGCCTTACTTGCTTCAGCGTCAGCATCGATATCGCGCTCAATGTAACAATCACACAATATTTTGATTGTTTAGATACTATGACTGATTGCTTGTTAGCAGATTGAATATATTATATAACATACGATAAGTCATTGTTTTATTTGACTTAAATAATTATTTTCAGTAAGATAAATCCTTCTCATTAATATAAAAAGAGTGTTTAAATGCATCTCAACCAGATAAGGAGTTCTTTCCAAAGTCTCTTTAGAAATCAAGATCGTGTTAAAGAGAACTTTAGACTCATGTCTGGCTGGAGCACTCTGGTTTACATGATTTGCAGTGACATCGTAAAAACTACTGCCAGGGCTGGCGTGAGTAAAGATGAGCTGCAAGAGTACCCATACATTACCAAGCTCGACGAAGAAAATGGCAGATTAGTATTCGAGGTAGAGACTAGCAGCCAAGCACTCAAATTGGTACTTAAGAAAAACATCATTGAGCCAATGACCGTGATGAGCACTAAGACCTGCATGGTCTGCGCAGCAAATTGTGAACACGTGGCAGCAGGTATTGAAAGATCACTTTGCACAGTGTGTGAGCGCAATTATCAGCGCCGGCAATATTCGCGCTTAGATTCAGTAGAGTTTATTAGTCGTGTTGCTGCTGAATCACGTAAGCCAGAAAGCAACATTGCAGTGATCAGTATCACCGAGCTTGGGGATGACCCAGCAGCATTAAAAGAAGGTTGGCATACCATTTATCGCGCTAGATTTGATGACCTAAATCCAGTCAATCGCGAGCCATTTGAGCCTCCGCATGATCATGAAGACCCTATTGATGACGCTCGCGCTAAATCAATTGTTGATTTCGTGGATGGTATCGCACCAGAAGTTGATGGAATTGTCGTGCACTGCCGAGCTGGTATCAGTCGTTCCGCTGCGGTCGCTAAATGGATTGCTCAGGCATATGGACTCGATTTTGACGAAGATTACACAGCTCATAACGAGTTCGTTTATGACATGTTAATCAAAGCTGCGGAAAGGTAATTGCATGTCAGATTTAGAGAGCTATTTGTTATTTGCAGGCCTGGAAATCGCAGATGAAATGCCACACAGCATTGATGAGATCATCACGCAGAATCGTCATTTGATGCAGCTGTCGATGACGTGTGAAGATGATTTATATCCACTTTATCGACTGATATTGCCGACCGATGCACCGAAAGATTCTATGCAGAATTGGTCGCTGGTTACGCTTGAGCATATTCTAGAAGCCGAGTTCGAGGTGTTTCTGTTGGGTGATAAGAGTGATGGTCGTGGCCCGCGAATTACAAGCAATGTTACTGGCGTTGATTTTGGCCGTAAATTGATTACAACCACATCAGGTTCAGTTTATGCATTGGGCGATAGAGCAAAAGAGATTAGCCCAGCTCACATTATCATGATTTGTGTTGCGTTGAATGAAAGCGGTATCGGCGAAGCATTAGGCGTAGCACCGTTTTGGAAGGGAACGTAATGGCAATTGTTGTACATTTACTCAGTGATTTGCATCTCGAGTTCAGTCAATATCAGCCGCATTCATCTTCTGATCGCGCCGATATCGTGCTTGCTGCTGGCGATGTCTGGCATAAAGACCGCGGAATACGCATGCTCAGAGCCATGTGGCCAGACAAAGAAATTGTGACTGTTAGTGGCAATCAGGAGCACTATAAAGCAACAATCTGCCCAAATATGGAGCTCATGCGCGCTGCTGCCGATGAAGTTGGCATTCATTTTCTTGAAAATAATGAAAAGATTCTCACAATCAGAGGCGAAAAAATTCGCATATTAGGTTGCACGTTGTGGACTAATTTCTTACTTTATGGACTGGAAAAGCGCGCGGACTGCATGGTTGATGCTGGCCAATACCTAAACGATTTTCGACTAATCAGAAACGGCTCATGGAACTTCAGCCCTAAAGATAGCATTAATTTGCACAATGCCAGCGTTAAATGGCTTGAGAGCAAGCTTGATGAGCCATTCGATGGTCCAACAATCGTGATGACGCACCATGCGCCCTCGTATAAGAGCGTTGTTAAGCGATTCCAAGGCGACTTGCTGAGCGCTTGCTTTGCCTCGAATTTAGACCACTTGATGGACGGTAGTAAAGTGGATCTTTGGTGCCACGGGCACATGCATGACGACCTGGATTACTACATCAACGGCACTCGTGTGATGTGTAATCCCAGAGGGTATTGTCGGTTTGAAGGCGGAGAAGAGAATCATAGCTTTAATCCAGCGCTGTTAATTAGCGTTGAAAAAGGCAAGGTCGAACTCGTAGAATCTGCTGAAGACAAGGCGGCAGAAAGGCTTGTGCCAATGCTGTCAGGTCGGAAAAGAAACGAGCTAATTTGGGCTATTGACCACTTACAGTCAGCGCTATATTGGTACCCGGATGGCGTTGTTGAGTACATTGATTTGCGTTTAATTACATCTGATGTGCGTTGGTTCGCAGAAGCGATTGTGCAGGAAAAAAGTTGGTATTTGAAGACCATTCCAGAGCGAATCGCAGTTTGGGCGTTGGCTGTTGAAGATATTGATCGACTGGTTAATGTAATTGTTAAGCGCTCAAGAGTGACTAAACGAGCGGCAAAAAGAAGCCCAAGAGTTAGTGCTAAAGAAGAAGCAATAGCAGCATTAAATAGACTGCAAATTAGGACAGATATAAATGACAAGTTTAAATACTACGAGCTTGCAGAGTTGCCAAATTATTTGAGAACCGAATATTGGCGCACAAGATTTGGTAGCACTCAGCCTGTTGTGCCTGGTGCAGTCGAACCAGTGTACCTCTGGGATTATGAAACGTGGCGCGAGAGACAACTTAGGAAACTGAAGTCATGAGCGTTCGACTGGCTGATCCTAATAGCGAGCCGACAGAGCAAGATCTGGATATGTTAATGAAGGATGTTTTGGATGTTGCCATTCATAAATCCAAATTAGCGCATGAAGCTTTTTTTGAACAAATAAAATTAGATACACAAAGACCTAGGCCTAGAGCTAAGCGAATAAGGAAATTGAAATCATGAGTATGAGGACACTATTTGACGTGATCTTTTCGAACGATCAGACAGGCGAAGCTGCGCTAGTTGCGCATCGCAACAGCAGCAAACCAGATGAGCTTGAAGATGAGATTATCACTGAATTTCTTAAGCAGGAGCCTAAGCGTAATGAATCTGTTCTTTGATTGCGAGTTCACAAGCCTGCCGCATGACTGTCAAGAGTCATCTGCACTAGTCAGCATTGGCATCATCGCTGACGATGGCAGGACGTTCTACGTAGAGAACGCAGATATGCAAGAAGAGTTATGCGACGGATTTGTGCGCCATCAAGTGCTGCCGCTACTAACCAGTGGTGATATGTGCATGCC
>DAIDAH010000088.1 GCA_027310735.1 Methylotenera sp.
CGCTGATGGAAATATACGTCCTACTAAATTAGCAAAAGGTAATAATGGAGGTGGCAAGACTAGGCTAATAGGGACGTTCATTACAAAAGCCGGCGCTATTGCAACGGGGCCAGAGGTGTCGCTGACTACGCCATACAAAAATGTAAACTGATCCTGTATGCCGCATAGTTCTAACGCGCGATACCACCAGCTACCTTCAAAGGGCCAGGGAAAGCATTCTTCCCATAATTTTTCTGGGATGTCTAATGATGAATTAACCCACTGTATGGTTAGGTTATTATTTTTATTAAGCAACAGATTGCTCCAGTACTATGCAAATATGCATAAAGTCGTCTTCATTTAACCATAGGCTATTTGAAATGGTGAGTGTTCGTGCGGCAAAGTCACTTGCATTTGGTGTGTCGCTCGAGTCAAAAGCACTAGTCAGATAAGGGTAGTCTGCTAATGCATGAATAAATAATCGTCCTACACCCAGTCGCGCAGCCCATAGTTTAGAGAGTGCTAAATCGCGTGTTGCCTGTGTTGGCATCAGCACTAGAAAATACGGCCAAGTGCCAACATCGCCGATATTGTCATCCATCACGATGATGCCAGGAATATTGGATAGTAATGACTTTCTACGTAAAGCTTGCTTGGAGGTGTTTGCGATAAAGTCAGGTAGACGTTTCAGTGCGCTAGCACCGATGGTTTTACGTAAGAGGCCGACGCGATGCAGCGGAAAATCGGCTGAGCAATCATCACCAGCCGCTTCAATGAATTTATTTTTTTTCAGGTTACGCCGCAGTGCCAAGCCGAAAGCGAGTTTTAGTCCAGAAGGTCGGTATAGTGCGTAGTAGCCAGCAAGTTCTAGTAATCGCCGTGCTTCCCACATAATGTGATGCCAAGTGCTTTTACTTGAGGCAAGCTCGGCACTAGTTGTGCGTAGCTGGTGCCGCATATTTTTATCTCGAGCCACTACTGCGCCGCCGCCATAGATAGTTAAGCCCTTGCCTACGCCCAGACTAAAGCAGCCTATATCTCCCACGGTACCTACGGCTTGTCCTTGCCAATTTGCACCCAGTGCTTGCGCTGCATCTTCCACGACATAAGCGCCAACTTGAGTCGCAATGTCCGTAGTGCTTTTAATATCGGCTACGCGACCGCCTAGGTGTGTGGAAATGACGGCTAATGTCTCTTCATCACATACTGCTTTTAGTGATTCAGGACATAGGTCAAAGTGATTGGGTTTAGTGTCGCAGAGCACAGGCTTCAGACCGCAGCGTAAAATCGCCAGTGGCACCAAGGGGCAAGTGTAGGCCGGAATCACGACATTGCGTCTGATGCTCATGCGCTTTAGTGTGGTGAGCGCAACCAAGATGGCAGCAGTGCCTGAGCATTCAATTTGTGCATCAATTTGCCCTGTAAATGTGGCTAAATCATGCTCAAGTGATGCAGACCCCTTGACGAAGTCACGCCATGATAATGGTAGTCCAGCCGTAGGTGGTGGTTCTTGGAGCCAATGAGTCATGCTACTTACTCATGTGGTTGTTTGGCTTCACTAAAACTTAAGCATGCGATGCCAATGATGATGCTAAGTGCACCTATGACCTGCAAGGTGGTGAGCTGTTCGCCAAAATAAATGACAGAGATCATTAAAACTGGAATGAGCCCTAAGTGCGAGGCTGCAAATGCTGGGCCTACAGGTGCATGCTTTAACAAGGTCATCCAAGCTACAAATGCGCCTAAATAACCTAAGACTGCGGCATATAGCCAAGGATTAACGGCTACAGCGAACAACCATGCTGGCTTCATGACAAAAGCACCAGCTTGTGCAGAAGCGAGTTTGATTGAAACTTGAGTGAGTGTGTCAAATGCAATGAGTATGCCGAAGCCGATTGCATAAAAGTAAATTTTCTTCATGCATAGCCTCCAACCAGTGCTACCCCAATGGTGATGAACGTGATGCCAAGTATTCTTAATGGCTCAAGCATTTCACGGAAAATAAGTCTGCCAGCCAGCATGATGGCAACGGTATTAAATCCGCTGAGTAGTATGCCTAGCGACAAAGGCAAGATGGAAAGCAATACCAGCCATAAAACAAACTCTAAGCAGAAGCAGAAAATACCAAGCCACAGGGGAAAAGACGATAACATGCTTTTCCAGCGGTGAAACTCACTATCATGTTCTGTGATAGCTGCACGTTTAAAGGCAACATGCCCTACGGTATCTACAATGATATTCAGTAACCAGACAAGAATGGCAAGATTAGACAAAGGGGAGGTTACCTGACCTAGATTAAGTGGAGAAAAATTATATGATTAATTTAATTTTTTTAGAATTAATGCAGCACCAGTGCCACCAAAGGCAAATGAGTTGGACATTGCATATTCAAGGCGATCTAATTTTTTAGATACATTCGGCACATAATCCAAATCACACTCTGGATCTGGCTGTACGAGGTTGATCGTAGGTGGAAGGGTGTCGCTATTTACCGCAAGTGTCGTAATGACAGCCTCAAGTGCACCAGCAGCTCCCATTAAGTGACCGTGCATTGATTTTGTTGAACTTACACTTAAATCATAGGCATGTGTACCAAATACCTTTTTGATCGCGTTTGTTTCAGTTACATCATTTAATTTTGTTCCCGTACCATGCGCGTTGATATATTGAATTGCATCGGCGGCTAAACCCGAATCTTTAAGTGCCGCCTGCATTGAGCCTGCCTGACCGTCTACAGAAGGCTGTGTAATGTGAAGGCAGTCGTTCGCTGCACCATAACCTGCAATCTCAGCATATATCGTTGCACCGCGTGCAACTGCATGCTCGTAAGACTCCAGCACTAACATCGCTGCGCCTTCACCTAGTACCAAGCCCGTTCTATTGGCAGAAAACGGCTTGCAAGAGGCGCTAATGTCATCTGCATCCTCTTCAGCTAGCGTTCTAAGTGCTTCCCACGCTTTAATCGAACCGAAAGTTAAAAGTGCTTCTGTGCCACCAGCTAACATTACATCTGCATAGCCATGACGTATGAGTCTTGATGCTTCACCAATAGCTACGCCGGATGAAGAACAAGCCGTGGAAAATGTTTGATTAGGGCCAGTGAGTTGATGTTCTAGTGCAATCGCAGATGCGGCTGCGTTATACATACTCATTAAAACTGTGAAGGGTTTTAATCGATTTGACCCATCTTTATAAAGACGAATATAGCCATCCTCAAGTGATTGCGCGCCACCCATACCTGTGCCCACATAAACCCCCATTCGAGATTTAAGCGCTTCGTTAATTTCTAACTTTGCATCTTTAATGGCTTCAATGCTGGTATGTAGCGCCATTTGGCTGGAGCGGTCGAGCATGGAGTAAGTATGTTTTGTAAAATAGTCTGCAGGATTGAATTGTGCCTGCGCTGCAATCTGACAAGTCAATTGGTCAGTAAATGGCAAGTCTAGTTTTTTAATGCCTGAAATGCCGCCAAATACTTGTTCAGTTAAGTCTGCAATACTGTTGCCGACTGGCGACACCACACTTAAGCCTGTAATGACGACCCGTTTTAAGTGTGATGTATTAGTCATTATTGGTTTTGTGCCAAGATTAGTTTATGAACTAATGCAGCTACATCATGTAGCGTGCTGATATTAATCTGGTCATTTGGTACTTTGATTTTAAAGTGGTCTTCAGCATTAAATATAATATCAAAAGTATCCAGAGAATCTAAACCTAACTCTTGCAGATTACTATCGGCATGAATGCTGCTGACGTCGATATCCATTTTATCGGCAATCATTTTTGCCAAAGCTTGCGATACGTCATCAAGACTAAGTGCTGGCGTTGTCATTATGTTGTTGTCCTTTTTGATGTAGTTATGCTGATGCTTGCATTTTATTATGAGAGTCAAGTTTTTGGGCTTGTTCTTTACAGAATTGTGCGGCTCGCTTTGCAATATCATCTTTACGTTTATCTAATGTAAGGACGTGGTAAGTATCATCCACATAAAATGTTTCAATGACTTCCGATGAGATATTTGCCTGTGTGTAGTAAGCATTTTTTACGCTAGCCATGTCATCTTCTGTTGCATGCACAATCAGTGTTGGTACGACTACATCTTTAAGTGCTTTTTTAGCAGCTTTAATTAAACGCACACTTTCTAAAATAACTGTTGCGGGTGTTTTAAAGTAGCCGATTTTATCTGCAGCCTGATTGTCGCGATTCTCTAGAATTGCATGCACCAAGGCGCGAACACGTTCATCTTTAATGCCGTAAGGTGAAGTTTCTTCCCATTGTACGAAATACTTAAGTGGGGTGTATAGCACTAGTGGTAGTAAAACAGTCTGTTTGAATTTAGGCATGTTCCAGCCATCATAGAAAAATGTGGTCGAGAGCAAAATAATGCCTGCAACCTGATGTCCTTTTTTTGCGGCGAGTAAAAGAGAAATCAACGCCCCCATAGAGAGGCCGCCTACAAAGACATGTTCGCATTCATTTTTGAGTGCATCGAATGCGGCTTCAATAGATTTATACCAATCAAGCCATGTTGTGGCTGTTAGTGCCTCAATCGTGGCGCAGTGCCCAGCAAGTTCAGGGCATGCTACGGTAAAGCCTTTGCGTGCGATCACTTTGCCGAAATGTTTCATTTCGGTTGGAGTGCCCGTCAGACCATGCACCAGCAGCACGCCGACACTGCCTTTACGTTCAATAAAGCCGTTAGGCCCTAATAGTTCATCAATGCTAGGTTTAACTGTATTGTTTTGCGGCATTTTAATCATATATTTTGTTTACGTTTCAGCTGCAAACTATGCGAAAGCCAGCGTATTGTCTGTGTCTAGGACAGGATACTTCTGATTCTTTTTAACAGGGAGTGTACAGAATAGCTGCGGTAATTTTTGAAAAGGCAATTGTTGATTGAAGCGTTAATAGAGTAGCTCTATTTTACGCTAAAAACCAACAATGCCTTTATCTGCTAGTGGTTATTGAGCACCACAGCGTTTCAGTAAAGCTTCAAACAATTGAATACCTAAATCAATCTCTTCATTGCTAATCAACAATGATGGTGCCAGTGTAATCACATTTTTTTGATAGCCACCGATGTCCAAGACCAAACCGTATTTTTTACCGGCAATGTCAATGTCACCTTTCAGGCCTTCATTAAACATACGGTCAGCAAGTGCGCGGCTTGGTGTGTAGCCGTCTTCTGTACATAGTTCAATGCGTAGCGCCAAACCTAAACCACTTACATCACCTACTACTTTCCAACGTGATTTTAGCTCTTGAATACGTTTCAGAAAGTATGCGCCACGTTCACGAATTTGTGGTTCAAAGTCATGCTCTTGCGTCATTTTCATGACCTCCAAAGCCACAGAAGTGCCTAATGGATTGGATGCAAAAGTTGAGTGTGTTGTTCCTGGCGGGAATTTTTCTGGGTTAATCAGTTCTTCTTTCGCCCAAATGCCTGAAAGTGGATTTAAGCCATTAGTAATCGCTTTACCGAACACAAAAATATCCGGCACGATGCCAAAGTTTTCCCATGACCACAATTTACCGGTGCGGTATACGCCCATTTGAATTTCATCAGCCACTAGCAAAATGTTGCGTTTCTTCAGGCTTTCTTGCAGTTTTTGCATGTAACCTTCAGGTGGGATAATGTAGCCGCCAGTACCTTGTACCGGTTCAATGTAGAACGCGCCGAATTCGCTTTCTTTCGCTTTTTCATCCCAAACTGATTGATATTCAGTTTCAAATAGTTGTTCAAATTCTTTGTGGCAATAAGTATCGCAAGTTTCAACCTTCATGCCATATGGGCAACGGTAGCAATATGGATATGGTACAAAGTGTGCACGATCAGCAAAGTTGCCGAAACGACGGCGATAGCGATAGCTGGAAGTAATTGCAGATGCGCCTAACGTGCGTCCATGATAGCCGCCCATAAAAGCAAACTGATGTGTTTTACCTGTGTGGTTACGGACTACTTTAAGTGAGTCTTCAATGGCTTGAGCGCCACCTACGTTGAAGTGTACACGACCTTTTTCGCCGTATTTGTCTTCCATGTATTTGCAGATAATTTCAGCCAGATCTACTTTTTCTTTATGTAAATACTGGCTCGCCAATTGTGGAAGCGTGTCAATTTGTTTTTTTAGGCTATCGCTGATGCGTTTGTTTTTATAACCAAAATTTACAGCTGAATACCACATTTGCCAATCTAGGTAAGGTGTTTTGTTTTCGTCAAACAGAAAGCTACCTTCACAGCCTTCAAATACTTTGGGAGGATCTGCGTAGTTAACGGTATCGCCATGTGAGCAATATTTGTTGTTTTTATCTAAAATTTCAATGATTTTGGCATCCATCAAACAGTCTCTTTCATTCTCAAATTAAATATATGTTTCTAGTACTATTTATTTACGTATTTTAAGGTTTTTGTTGTAACGCTATCTGGCCATTGTTGTTCAATATCCCACTGCTTAACGATATCCAAAACTTCTGTAAAAGTCTGGAAGCTTGTAAAAGGAATGTTTTCTTGTTCACAATGACTAATAAGTTTGCCTTTTGCAAAGACAACATCAGCATGCTTAGCTAAGCAGTAATCAGATTTACCATCACCAACTAAAATGATAGGGCCACCGACATCTGTAGATAACTGTTCGGCAATTTGACATTTGCATACGCCATTGCCTGCTTTGCATTCTGGATTGCGGTATGGGTAGCTAATTTCAATGCCATTGGGTTTGAAATGCAATTTATTTGCATAAATCGGCATTTTTGGAATTTTTGCATTGTGTGTTGCCACATCAATGGCGTGATCTAAGCCATCACTCACAATTGCTACTTTTGAAAACTGACTAATGTGCTTGTGAAAAGGAATGAAGCTGGAGTCAATTTGTATGCCCCTGAAAAAGTTTTCCAAGGTGATCTGGTCTGTCTTAACTAAATCTAACTGCTGTTTCATGCAGTCAATTGCGGTGATGTCACCGTTTAGCCAGTCAGACTCAAGGTCTTTCCATCGGTCATCTGCAAAGCGTTCTAGCATTGCGTCAACGGTATCTCCTACAGAAAGGGTGCCGTCAAAATCAATTACAAATAGCATCTAAATCCTTTGGTTTTTAGGTTGCACTTAACTTTATATACTAAAAGCTATCTTATTCTGGAATACCTTACAATCCGCTTACGATATTGATAGTAATGCCAAGGCTGTTGCATTAGCTCACGCTGTTTACCAGTGTTATCAACCAATAATTATAACATTAGCAGACCATTGTTCGATAATGGATATATGTATGTGATTGATGTTGTTTTGCTAAAGTAGTGACTTTCAGCTTGAGTAAATTTCTGATTGCAGAAGCCTAACCACATGATTTATGTAAGAATGACTTTGTTATTTAATTTCTATTTTTGAGTTTTCATGCGAATTTTATTGGTTGAAGATGATGCAGTCCTTGGAAATGCTACAAGTATTTACCTTCGTAGCAGTGACTATATTGTCGATTGGGCGCGAGATGGTAGGCAGGCAGATTCAGCCTTGAGTGAAGAGGTTTACGATGCCGTTGTGCTAGATCTTGGGTTGCCAAAAATAGATGGGTTAACCGTATTGAAAAGATTACGCGCAAGAAAACTTGATACGCGCGTGATTATTCTAACTGCGCGTGATGATTTAGAAGACCGTATTGCCGGTCTGGACTTAGGCGCAGATGATTATTTAGTCAAACCCGTTCGACTTGCTGAGTTGGCGGCAAGATTGCGCGCGCAACTTCGCCGTAAACATGATGTGTTGGCATCCACTATTGAGTATCCGCCATTAACTTTACATATTAAAGAGCGTTTAGTGACGTATCAGAATCAGCCTTTTGCACTTTCTCCACGAGAGTTAAGTATTTTTGAAACCTTGTTACTACGTGTTGGTAAAGTAGTAAGTAAGGAAGGTTTAATTGAAAATATCAGCGATTGGGATGATAGTCTAGGTAAGAATGCAATTGAGGTTTATATCCATAGGCTACGTAAAAAGTTGTTAGGTGTTGGTATAGAGGTGCGCACGTTACGTGGTTTGGGATATATGTTGGATAAACAAGCTTAATTCTAATTAATTTAAAGATTTAATATATAGAACATTGGTATGAAACGTCCACCGGCCTCTTTACGTAACACTATCTTGAGTTGGTCAATGCCACTCATGTTACTCATCATTTTGATAGACAGTACTTTGTTGCATCGATTGGCAGTCAGCGCACTGGAGAAAGAGCTGGATGCCGATTTGTACGGGTCGGTAGATGATATCAAGGGGTATTTGTTTCGCTCAGGCATCAATAGTAAAGATTTTGCTTTGCTGGAGAATGCCAGCAGGATTTTATTGAATGATGAGGTCGATACTATTCTTTACAGTGTTAGCAATGATAAAGGGATGTTGCTGAGTGGTAGCAAGGATCTTGTTGAAAGTAGCCAACTACAAGCTTCAAAATTAAAGTCGAATTTCTTTTTTGTGGAAATTAATCATGAGAAGTTTAGGGTGGTACGCTCCACTTTTAGTCTCGACAATGCTTCTGGCTCACAACAAATAATTATTCAGGTTGCGGCAACGCTGCATCGGCGGAATGGGCTTGTTAATAAAATATTGATTGGTATTGTTGTGCCCCAGCTTTTACTCATGCTGATGTCGTTTTTTATCATTTCCATTAGTGTTAAAAAAGGTTTATTGCCGCTACAGGTGCTGAATGATGCCGTTTCAAACCGTTCGGAACAAAACTTAAGCCCGATCGACTTGCCTAATATCCCCAAAGAAGTTTTTTTGGTAGCCAACTCCGTTAATCGGCTCATGAGCCAATTGCATGGTTTGATTTTAGGACAAAATCGTTTTATTGCTGATGCAGCTCATCAATTAAGAACACCGCTTGCCGGTGCTCAAGCGCAATTGGAATTGGCGGAAATTGAGACAGATCCAGATAAATTAAAGTCGATTTTACTTAAGGTTCGTCAAAGTTTAGATCGTCTTCTACATACCGTTAACCAGTTGTTAATCTTGGCAAAAAGCCAGTCCGAAGCCTCGGTGATGATTAAAATGCTGCCTATTGATTTAAATGATATTTCAAAAGAAGTGGCGTCAGATATGGTTCCTACGGCAATTCAAAAACAAATTGATTTGGGTTTTGAGCAGAGTAAAACTCCAGCAATGATCAATGGTAATGCGGAGCGGCTTAGAGAGCTGCTATATAACTTGCTGGATAATGCTATTCGGTATACCCCAAATGGGGGGCAGGTCACTATGGCTATAAATGTGACAGAAACAGATGTTGAGTTGAATGTTATTGATAACGGTCCGGGTGTCAGTGAGAAGGAGCGAGATAAGATTTTTGACCGTTTTCATCGCTCAATAGGTTCAGGTCAGGATGGAAGTGGCTTAGGGTTGGCAATAGTCAAAGAGATAGCTAAATTGCATGGCGCTAGTATTTTTATTGCACAACCTGAGACCAATAGAGGTTTGCAAGTGACGGTAAGTTTTAGTCGACAAGCAGCATTAGAGCGCTTATAAAGCTTCACAGTGATGATGTGGGTGAAGTTGAGAACGCGACTGTTGCAACGTAACCTTTTGGCATTTCTAAGGCGCGGCTATTAATATTAGCCAAATTTATTTTAACTATATTCCATTCTGCTAAAGCCTCTCCGTTGCACTTAATGCGCGCTTCTAATGCTGTCCATTCCTTAGCGAAGGCCTCTTGCTGTAGTGCGCTAGGTAACTGGGCAATATATTCGGCTGTTTTGTCACCGAGATAATCTGTAGCTAAGGTGTGTATTTCATTTATTGCTGGTGAGCTGTTAAGCGTCATTAGATCAACGCCAATTTTACCGTTCATGTTAATTGCGACAAGAGACATACCATGGTCATGGCTGATAGAAAGTCCAATGTTCAGTTTGGGGTGCAACAGCTGAATTGCTTGTCCAGGTTGTGATTCAAATTCTATTTCAGTGACGGGGTAATCTAGTAACATAGCCAGTGCCTCTTTCAAGGCTTTGCGGGCTTGCTGGCGAATTTCAGTGCGAGGCATGCTGGGTAGCGTTTGTACCTTGAGAATGAGCAGGCCTTGTTCTAACTTTACCTGACTTGCTGAAGCCGGCCAAGCATATACCATGAGTGGTTGAGGCAGCATTTTTACGTCAATTAGGAATGGCAGGGCAGCCTCGCCAATGAGAGTTGGCAGGAATGCTTTCACCTTTCATCACTAACGTCAAAGGCCCGAGTTTAACATTGTCATCAACAAAGGCGCTGTAAAGCACCGTGCTACGAGGCCCTATGTAGACGCGTTTGCCAATGTTTACGTGGTCAATTTTCATGATGCGATCTTCAAACAGGTGTGTTTGTGGACAGACCAAGGCATTGAGTTCGCTGTAATCTCCAATATTCACACAGTCAAATTCCGTGAAATCTGTGGTGTCCAGATAAACGCCACGGCCTATTCGACTGCCTAAAAGGTTGAAGGCAATGGGTAGCCATGGTGTGCCGCGCAGATAACGCATGAAGTTAGGCACAGCAAGGCCTTCATAAAGATTGGTGATGCCCTCGGAAGCCCATACAAATGGTGTCCACATTGGTTGCGAGAG